>SVQS01000055.1 GCA_015065205.1 Oscillospiraceae bacterium | reverse complement strand
GCTAAAGCGCGCAATTCATCGTCACCTTCCTCCAAAAGGGAGAGGGCATCGTCAATGCGTGCCTGTGCCGATTTGAACGCGCGGTATTTTTCGATGATGGGGGTAAGAGATTTATATTCTTTTGCAATCTGCGCACAGCGCGCAGGATCACCTGCCACCACGGGATCGGCGAGCGAGGCCTCCAGGTGCAAATATTTATCCTCGGCTTGTTGCAATTTGTTTAGCATCAAAGGCCTCCCTTCTCAAAAATGGATTTAGTGAACGATGGTTGTAATCTTGCCTCCCTTGTGCAAAGGGAGGTGGCTCGCAGAGCGAGACGGAGGGATTGTAAGAGTTGATTTATTGAAAACAATCCCTCAGTCAGCCTTTCGGCTGACAGCTCCCTTTACACAAGGGAGCCTTATTTACATCACCTTATGGGCGTAAAAATGTTATAAAATGTTGCTTTATGGTGAATTTTTATTTGGATCAAAATTGATAAAACGCTTTGAATGCGCGGTAAGCCTCATAAAGGTCTACCTTTGCGATAACCTCGTAGGGCGCGTGCATTGAGAGAACGCCAACACCGATGTCGATGGTGTCGATGTTGTGATTTGCCATATACTTGGCAACGGTTCCGCCGCCACCAACGTCGGTTTTGCCGAGCTCGCAGATCTGCCATACAACGCCTGCTTCGTTCAGGAAGCGGCGCGTCCAGCCTACCATCTCGGCACTTGCGTCGGACGTGCCACCCTTACCGCCGCTACCGGTGTACTTGCAAATGCTGACACCGCAACCGAGCAGGGAGGAATTGCGATGCTCGTAAACGTCGGCATAGTTGGGGTCAAACACAGCGGTAACGTCGCTGGAGAGGCATTTGGAGTTTGCGCGTACGGCCGCTTCATTGCCACCAAGGGCCTTGGCGATCTCGGTGATGAGATCGGTGATGAGACTGCTCTGCATACCGGTAACGCCGTCGCTGCCGGTCTCTTCTTTGTCAACAAGCAGACACATAGCGGTGTGCGTGGTGTCGGTGCTGTCGATCATAGCGGTGAGCGAGGGGTAAGCGCAAACGCGATCATCGTGGCCGTAGCCGCAAATCATCGAGCGGTCAAAGCCAACGTCGCGAGCCTTTGCCGCGGGAACGACAGAAAGCTCTGCCGAGAGGAAATCATCCTCGGCAATGCCGTATTTTTCGTTGAGGTAGTTGAGAACGCCTGCCTTAACAGCATCCTTTTCCTCACCGTCAACGGGGCGGCTGCCAACCAGAATGTTCAGCTTTTCTGCTTGGAAAACTTCGTTAATGGTCTTGGAGCCCTGTGCACGTGCGAGGTGAGGGAGCAGGTCGGTGATATACATTACGGGGTCGGTTTCATCCTCACCGATAACAACGTCAACAACCGTGCCATCCTGCTTTACAACAACTCCGTGCAAAGCGAGGGGCATTGCTAACCATTGATATTTGCGAACGCCACCGTAGTAGTGGGTCTTGAAGAAGGACATTCCGTTCTCCTCATAAAGAGGAACAGGCTTGAGGTCAAGACGGGGAGAGTCGATATGTGCGGCGGTGATGCGGATGCCGTTATTGATGTTCTCGGTACCGATGCGGAACAAAAAGATGTTCTTGCCGCGGTTGTTATAATAGAGCTTGTCGCCTACATTGATGGCGTCGCCAAAGCTCCATGCACGGTAGCCTGCTGCCTCGGCAATGCGAACGCTTTCTACAACTGCCTCGCGCTCGGTTTTGGAAGCATCAAGATATTTTACATAATTTTTTGCATATTCATAAGCCTCTTCTACGACCTTGGCGCCTGCTAGCTCGTAAACGGTCTTTTTTTCATAACGAAGATTTTTGTTCTCGGACATAGTTGATGTTCTCCTTTTTGCATGGATTGGTAATTAAAAATACAGTTTTGTGTAAAGCTGATGCGCTTTTTCCACGTCGCGCACAAAGCGAGCGGTTTTGGCATCGGGGATTTTTTT
Source organism: Oscillospiraceae bacterium (assembly GCA_015065205.1). Taxonomy (GTDB): domain Bacteria; phylum Bacillota; class Clostridia; order Oscillospirales; family CAG-272; genus UMGS1865. Next base: position 8,602 of record SVQS01000055.1, on the reverse strand, counting down.
CAGGGTTCCCAATTCTGTGACGTATTCGGGGTTGGCAAGCCACGCATCTACCGAGGCGATGCCTGTATCAAAGGCGGCAAACACCGTTTCCCAAACACCGTAACGCTCATAGAGGTATGAGAGATATGCCGCACCGCATTGCAGATTTTTTTGAGGGTTATAAAGAAGTCCTACATCCTCGGGTGCTTTTTTGAGAATGTCGGTTTGTATCATTTCAAATTCTTCGGGTGTGAGCTGCATCAAGCCGATACTACCGTCATCTCCTTCTAAATCTGCGGAAAAGCCGCTTTGCGTTCTAACGGTTGCCCAAAGAATCGCCTCGGGGATGCCGTATGCTGCGGCTACCTCACGAATGTCATTTGCGTAACGTGGGGAGAGGGGATACTGATTTTTCTCAATGGCAGTGGCAATGCCGTCAAAGGCGAATCCAAAACCGATAGAGAGCACGAGAATCGCGGCAATAATGGCAAAGCTTCTTGCATTGATTTTCATCGGGAAATTACCCCCAATTTTACAAGAATGCCATGCACTTGAGGGGCAAGCGCCTCTGCCGCTCCGTTGTTTTCAATAATATAGTCGGAGTGCGATTTGAAAAACGCATCACTTTTTTGTGCCAAAATACGGCGCCTAGCAGCCTCGGCCGTTATTTTGTCGCGCATCATAATGCGCTCCAATCGCAGTTGACGGTCGGCAAGCACCGAAATCACAGCACCGCAAGCGCGGTGTGCATCTGCCTCAAAAAGTTGGGGAGCATCAAATACGGCAACGGGAATGCCATCGCGGCGAAATCGTTCCATACGGGTTTTGACTTCTTCCATAACGTATCGATGTGTAATGGTGTTGAGACGTTCACGCGCGGCAGGATCATTGAAAACGATACCACCAAGGGCGCGACGGTCAAGATTGCCATCGGACAAGAGAATCTCTTTTCCAAAGGCATCGACCAACTCCTGCAAGCAGGAGGAGGGAGGGGTAATAAGCTCGTGATAAACGCGGTCGGCATTGATTACGGGAATGCCGTAACGTGCAAAAATCGCCGCGACCTCACCCTTACCTGCACCCGTAGGACCGGTCAGTCCAATTACGAGCATGGCGGCACCTCCATTCGTAGTCCTCCGATCTGGTCAGAAGCGTATGCCATTTCCATAACCTCTTGAACGTAAAGCCCGTCGTTAAGAGAGGGAGCAAACGGCTTGCCATCTGCTACCGCTGAAAGGAATGCGTGCATACTGGATAGATGACCGTAAAGCCAGCCGGCAGGGGCTTTGGGAGATGGGAAGGTCAGGTCGGGATAGCGACCGACACATTCGATTTTTGTAAAGCCGCGCATGCCACCCATGGGGGCATCGGCGGCGGTGTTGTCATAGTAGTAGAGCCAATTGGGCTCCATCAGGGAGAAGCGCAAAGCACCCTTCTCGCCATATATTTCAAAGGAGAGGTCGTCGTTTGTGCCAACCTGCAATTTGCCTACGGTAATCGTTCCACACGCACCATCCTTCGTTTTTCCCGTAAGGTAAAAGGATTCATCCGCGTTGGTTTCCCATTCTTCTCCGTTTCGTCCCTTTCGGGTAGGGTAGCCGATTTGGCTCATACCGCCTACTTCCGAGAGATGTCCGCACAAAAAGCCGAGCAAATCGATGACGTGTGAGCCAAGATCAAAGAGCACACCGCCGCCGCAAACGGTACTGTCCTGCTTCCAACCGGCAGGGCGGCTCACATCCGTTGCGCTGTTGTGCAAATATTTGCCCTCAAAACTCAAGATTCGGCCGATGCGCCCCTCGTCAATGAGTTGCTTTGCGCGCATTACGGGAGCGATCCAACGGTTGTTAAAGACCATTCCACAAATTTGCCCCGGGGCAAGGGGAAGAGCGGCAATTTCCTCGGCTTCCTCGGCGCTTACGCACAAAGGTTTTTCACAAAGCACGCTTTTGCCTGCGGCAATCGCTTTTTTGAGTGTTTCGTAGTGATAAATATTCGGCGTACAAATGTCGATGACGTCAATATCGGGGGAATTGATAAGAACGTCCTCATCGGTTGTAGCAATCGTCATACCGAACTCACGCGCCACGCGCTCACTCTTTTCTTGTGAGGTGGTGCAAACGCCAACTACCTCTGCCGAAAAGGGAAGAGAACCATAGAAAAAGGGAAGATTTTGCACAGCCCAGGTGTGTGTTTTGCCCATTGAGCCAAAGCCCAAAAGACCTATACGGAGTGGCTTCTTTTCGTTTTGTTCCATCGTGCAAATCCTTCCTTTCTGCATTTGTTGTGGAGTATTGGCGTACGAGTGCTGTAAGGGAGCACATCTATTCATCTTATTATAACTCAATTTTTTCTCTTTTGCAATAGGATTGTGCATTTTTTGTTGGAAATTTCAACTTTTATAGGCTTTTTTCGCCGCTTTTATATTGCATTTGGAAAAGGTTTCGAGTATAATATAGATAGATACCGAGGAAAGGGGGAATCACAGATGGAGCAATTGATGAACAAATTGCAGACACTCGGCGTGGAATGGGAACAGAATTGCCCCCTCTCTCGTCATTCCTCATTTCGTATAGGCGGTGCGGCAGATCTTGCCATTTTTCCGCATTCAAGCGATGCGCTTTGCCAAACGCTGACGCTTTTGCGAGGGCAAGAGATCCCCGTTCTTGTCATAGGCAACGGCAGTAATGTTGTGTTTTCGGACGCGGGATATCGCGGTGCGGTGGTCTTTACGGGCAAATGCCGCAAAATTAAAATACAAGATGACATTATATTTGTCGATGCGGGCGCATCTCTTTCGGCGCTTGCCTCAGCCGCGCGCGACGAAAGCCTATCGGGCTTGGAGTTTGCATTCGGTATTCCCGGAACACTCGGCGGCGCGATTTATATGAACGCGGGTGCTTACGGCGGTAGTATGAGCGACATTTGCGTCGGCTCACACTATTATGATCTCGAAACGAGCCAAAGAAGTAGCCTGATTGGTAATGAACAGGAATTTGACTATCGCAAAAGCATTTATCAAAAGCATCCGGAACGCGTTGTTTTGGGAGCAACCTTAAAATTGAAAAAGGGAAACCGCAACGAGATTACCGAGGCAATGCGAACCTATTTTGAAAAACGTCGTGCCACACAACCGTTGGACTTACCAAACGCGGGGAGCGTGTTCAAGCGGCCCGAAGGGCATTTTGCAGGCAAATTGATAGAGGATTGCGGACTCAAAGGGTTGACAGTCGGTGGTGCGCAGGTCTCTGCAAAACACGCGGGCTTCATCGTCAATATCGGTGGCGCTACCTGCGAGGACATCAAACGCTTGATCGAGCAAATACAAACAATTGTATCGTATAAAACGGGCGTAGAATTGGAATGCGAAATCAAGTTTTTGTAATAAATGAATTGTTCACAAGCAAACAACTCTCTTAGCGGATAGGGTTAGTGGTCCCTAGCCGCTTGCAACAGCAAAAGCGAGGTTTACCTCGCGCCGACTGTCTATTCGTACAGAAGCGAATTTATTTTTAGACATACTGTAAGGGAAGTTTTTGGAGGTGTCGGAACCTTTTTTTAAAAAGGTTCTGACGAAACGTTCCCTACGAAAAAAAGAAAGGAGAAAAGCAATGACCTTTACCGAGCGCGTGTGCGCAGAGCTTGTTGAGCTCCCAATCAAAAAGAATTGTTGCAGACGTGCTTTGAGTGCAGGTTTGTTGCTTCCCGCCATGAGGCAGACGGGCGGACGTATCGTTTTGCCGTGTCGCCGCGAGGCAATGGCGCAGTTTGCCGCTTCTGTTTTGGAGAAGAACTATTCCAAAACGCCCGAGATGAATGTCATCGGCTATTACGGACACCGCCAATGGCAGTTGGTTCTCGTGTCTCCCGCGGCATCCAAACTGACGGCACAGTTGCGAGAGGATGGCGCAGATATTGATGAGTTGTTGCATTTGACGGCGTGCGAGAGCTGTCGCGCAGCCTTTTTGCGCGGTCTATTCTTCGTTTCGGGAACGGTCAATGATCCGCAAAAATCCTATCATTTGGAGTTCGTGCTCCCCAGTGAGGAGAGCGCCGATGCCGTTACCAATTATCTTTCGTCTATCGGGTATCCCCCTCGCCGTATTGCTCGCAACACGGGTGTGGGACTTTACTATAAGGATGCTACCTCTGTTGCAGACCTTATCACGCTGATGGGCTCGCACAGCATCATTTTTGAGTTTTATAACGCACGTATCGCAAACGATATTCGAAATAACGAAAACCGTGCCACCAACTGCGTGGCAAGAAATATTCAAAAGTCGGTTGCCGCCGCCGCGCGGCAGATGGATGCTATCGGCAGTTTGATGGCGAGCGGAAAGCTTGATTCTTTGCCCGAGCCGCTTCGCGAGACCGCGCTTTTGCGTTACCGCAATCCCGATGCTACCTTGGACGAGCTCAAGGACTTGCATCACCCACCTATATCCAAATCGGGTCTTTCTCACCGCTTGCAAAAGCTGTTGGACGAGGCCGAAGATTAAGAGAGAAAGGAGAACACGATGAAGGATTTTGTGCATTTGCATCTGCACACCGAATACAGCTTGCTTGACGGTGCATGCCGTATTTCCAACCTGCCCGAAAGAATCAAAGAGTGCGGACAGAGTGCGGTTGCCATTACCGACCACGGCGTTATGTATGGCGTTATCGATTTTTACCGCACCTGTAAAAAAGCGGGCATTAAGCCCATCATCGGCTGTGAGGTCTACGTTGCTCCCGATTCTCGCTTTACCAAGCTCAACGCGGGGGAAGGGTATGCCGAGCATTTGGTGCTCCTTTGCGAAAATATGCAGGGATACCGCAATCTGGTCGAGCTCGTTTCGCGTTCCTTTACCGAAGGATTTTATAACCGCCCACGCGTCGACGATGAATTGCTGCGCCAATATTCGGGCGGTCTTATCGCGCTTTCCGCCTGCCTTGGCGGACGTATTCCCAAGCTCCTTTCCAAGGGCGACTTTGCCGCTGCAAAAGAGAATGCAATCAAGTATGCGAGCATCTTTGGCAAAGACCGTTACTATATCGAAATTCAAGACCACGGTCTTGCAGAGGAGCGTGCGGTTCTTCCTCGCCTTGTAAAGCTCGCCAATGAGTGTAATTTGCCGCTTGTTGCCACCAACGACTGTCACTATTTGCGCCGTCAGGATGCCGATACACAGGCAGTACTAATGTGCGTGCAGACCAATACAACCGTAGATGCAGGTCGCCCTGCGGCCTTTGCAACCAACGATTTTTACGTTAAGGATAGCACCGAAATGTCACTTTTGTTCCGTGCTTATCCCGAGGCTATTGAGAACACTGTCAAAATTGCCGATATGTGTTCGGTAGAGTTTGATTTTGATACCCAATATCTACCCAAATTTCCTTGTCCCAATGCCCTCACGGCAGAGGAATATTTGCGCTGGCTGACCGAAAAAGGCTTCCAAGAGCGCATCGCACGCGGACACGTTGTATTCTCGGAGCACACCGAAGAGGATTACCGCACGCGCCTCGATTATGAGCTTGGCGTGATTGCACAGATGGGCTTTGCCGACTACTTTTTGATCGTTCAGGACTATGTCAACTATGCAAAAAGCAAGGATATTCCCGTAGGTCCCGGGCGTGGTTCGGGGGCGGGGAGTCTTGTAGCATACGCACTCGGCATCACCGATGTAGATTCCATTCGCTTTGATTTGCTCTTTGAGCGTTTTCTCAACCCCGAGCGTGTCACCATGCCCGATATCGACGTCGATTTTTGCTACAACCGGCGTGACGAGGTTATTCAATACGTCACCCGTAAATACGGTGCAGACCACGTCTCGCAAATCATTACCTTTGGTACGATGGCGGCAAGAGCATCCATCCGCGATGTTGGACGAGCCCTCGGAATGTCTTATGCCGACGTTGACGTTGTAGCACGTGCCATTCCGCAAGAGCTGAATATGACCATCGACCACGCGCTTACTCTCCCTGACCTCAAAAAGCTTTATGAGAGCTCGGAGCAGGTGCGCCGCTTGGTGGATACTGCGCGCTCACTGGAAGGTATGCCGCGCAATGTGTCTATTCACGCCGCAGGCGTTGTGATTACCGATAAACCCATTAGCAATTATCTGCCCGTTGCACTCAGTAACGGCACTGTCGTTACGCAGTTCGATATGGATACTGTTGCTTCCTTGGGACTGCTTAAATTCGATTTTCTCGCTCTGCGGTATCTCACCATTCTGCACGATGCAGAGGGAATGATTCGCGAGAGTGAATCCAATTTTGATATTGAAAAGCTGCCGCTTGACGACGCCGAGACCTATGCGCTTATCTCGTCTGGCAAAACGAGCGGTATCTTCCAATTAGAGTCGGGCGGAATGAGACAGATGCTGACCAATCTGCGCCCCGAGAGCCTTGACGACGTCATTGCCGCCATTGCGCTCTATCGACCTGGCCCTATGGATTCCATTCCCACATTTATCGAGTGTAGACACAATCCCGATAAGGTGACTTACGTTACACCTGCGCTTGAGCCGATTTTGCGTTCAACCTACGGTTGCGTGGTTTATCAGGAACAGGTTATGAGCATCTTCCGCGAGATCGGCGGTTATACCTTTGGGCACGCCGATATCGTGCGCCGCGCTATGTCTAAAAAGAAGGCAGACGTGCTTCTTTCCGAGCGCGAATGTTTTGTCGCAGGTGCCAAAAAGAGAGGCGTGGATGCTGCGGTTGCCGAGCAGCTCTTCTCGGATATGGAAAGCTTTGCAAACTATGCCTTTAACAAGTCGCACGCCGCGGCTTATGCCATCATTTCCTATCGCACAGCATACCTCAAATGTCACTATCCGCAACAGTATATGGCGGCACTGCTCACAAGTGTGCTCGGCAGTCAAACCAAGGTTGCCGAATATATTTCCGAGTGCAACTCGCGCGGAATTCGCGTGCTCCCGCCCGACATTAACGAGAGCCGTATGACCTTTTCGACCTCGGGTAAGGACATTCGCTTCGGACTTTTGGCACTCAAAAACGTGGGTGTGCATTTCCTTGAGCACATCCTTGCGGAACGCCGTCATGGACGATTCACGTCCTTTGACGATTTTATTAACCGACTTTCTGCCACCGAGCTCAACCGCCGTATGGTGGAAGCCCTTATCAAGGGCGGTGCATTTGATTGTCTTGGCAAGTATCGCAGTCAGCTTTTGGCAGTTCACGATGCCATGATTGAGCGTGCTCTGCAAAAGGGAAAGGACAATCTCGAAGGGCAGCTTGATATGTTCTCCATGCCCGGGCAGGTCAGCACCGAGGCACCTGCCGTTAAATATCCCGATATTCCCGAGCTCAGCGTAAGAGAAAAACTGATGCTTGAAAAGGAAGCCGCCGGAATGTATTTTTCGGGTAGCTTGCTCGACGAATACAGCCGACACATTGAAACACTGACATTCTCACCCATCTCCGATATGGTCGGAGAGGATGCAGATCCCATGGACCGCGCCGCAATGCGTACCGTTGGTATCGTTACCTCGGTTACGGTCAAGGGAACAAAAAACGGCAAGCGTATGGCGTTTTTCACTTTGGAAGATAGAACTGCCGAGGTGGAATGTATTGTCTTTCCGAACATTTTTGAGGAGCTTTCGCCCCTGCTTGTCCGAGACAGCGCTATATTGGTGAAGGGAACAATCTCCTTGCGCGAGGAAGAGGATGCCAAGATTTTGGTGCAAACAGTAGAGGAACTGATTGAGAACAACCGCTTCGATCCCGCTCTTGTAAAAGAGAAGAAAACCGAGCAAAAAACGGCTACGTATGCGCCAAAAATGCTCGAAACGGAGCAAAAATCAACTGCATCCGTTACCGATATTAAGAATGCCAAGCGTTTGTTTTTGCGCGTTCCCGACGACCGCAGTGAGCCTTTCTTTAAGGCGCGCAATTTGCTTGAAATTTTGGAAGGCGATTTCCCCGCATTCTTCTTCTATGCTAACGAAAAACGCTATGAGACCACACCCCTTGGCGTAACTCTGACCGCCTATCTCTTGGAGCAGCTCTATGCGCTCCTCGGCCGTGAGAACGTCATACTCAAATAAGGAGACCTATGATCAAATTCATTTTTTTAGACCTTGACGATACCATTCTCGATTTTCATCGCTCCGAAGCGATAGCACTTGCAAAAACCTTGCAGTCGCTCAACGTCGATCCTACCGATGAGGTGATTGCGCGATACAGCCAGATCAATCGCGCGCATTGGCAAGCGCTGGAGCGTAAAGAACTCACACGCGAGCAGGTGCTCACGGGCAGATTCCGCCAACTGTTTGAGGAACTTGGAATGAACGTTTCCTCCAATGTGGCGCAAAGCCTTTATGAAAAGAACTTAAGTCAAGGACACTTTTTTATCGACGGTGCACCGCGACTTTTGATGACGCTCTCGCGCAAATACTCACTCTATATTGCATCAAACGGCACTACAATGGTGCAAAAAAGTCGCATTGCAAGCGCGGGAATTGCACGCTATTTCAAGGGCATCTTTCTTTCGCAAGAGCTCGGTGCCGATAAGCCGCAAATTGAATTCTTCGAGCGTGCCACGGGGCAGATTGAGGGATACAATCCCGATGAAGCTATCATTCTTGGTGACAGTATAACCTCGGATATTGCCGGCGGC
>SVQS01000054.1 GCA_015065205.1 Oscillospiraceae bacterium | reverse complement strand
ACTTCATATTACGTTTGCTTTTATGGAGTTTATCAAAGATGTAGTCAAACAAATCGCCATTCTTTTGATTTCCGATAACGAATTCAGGATTCCCTTCATCGTTCATTTCGGTAATACGTCCGCCTGCGCCGTAGAAGTAATAAACTGCAGAACCATTATACTGGAAATAACCGATTGCATCCTCAACATTGGTGCCAAGATCACCGTCAGAGGTGTCCGCATCCAGAGATGCTTTTTCGGCCATCTTCAGCATAGTTTCTATCGTCCACTTACCGGCGCGAACAACGTTATAGATATCTGAATAGAGCGGATCGCCAAACTCAGCTACAATTGCATCTGCATACTGCTCATAACGGTTGAGGTTAACAACAGTAGGAGCAACACTATCAAGTGTGGAAATATTCATATCACCACTGAGATAGTAAAGCTTATCACTTATGGAAAGCTCCTTGAGTGCGTTTTGGTCATAGGCCTCGTGGCTCAAATTCAAGTCGGGAAGGCCATTGAGTTCAGTAAGCAGGTTTTGCGTTGCAGCGCCTGCAGCCGATTTTGCCAAAATGATGGTCAAATCAAATTTATCGCCATTCTGAACATATCTCGCCAATTCCTGCGTCATATTGATGGTTTGGGGAATCTGTCTGATTTTAACATTGTAGTCGTATTCGATATCTTGGTTGCGGTGATAAACCGCGTATGCCAACGCATCCTCGGGCTCACCCTCTTCCGTATTGATCCAAAAGTCCTCGCAAGCAAAAGCGGCATTCCCATCATTGCTGAAATCGCTTGTAGAAGCATTGGAGCGAACATATGCTCGGTAGGTGTACTCGTCTAAATCTACTATGTCTGGCATTTCATAGCCGAGGTCAGTGTTGTTATTTCCACCGCTTGGCTTGTTACCGTTGTTTTTGTCTTTTTGGTTGCAAGCAGCAAAGCAAGAGAGCATCATTGCTATAGCAAGCAAAAGAACTAAAATTTTAGATACTGTTTTCATCGTTTTTCTCCTTGATTAAGTAAATTTTGGGGTATATGATCCAAGGCACGCTTGGGAATTAGAAGGTAATCTCGCGCTTTTCTTCTGCCGATTGATAGATAGCATCAAGCAGCTTTGCGCTCTCGAGAACGTTGCTGATATGGCTGCGATTGCGACGACCGGTCTCGCAGGCATCCAGGAAGTCGGAGTCCTCGCGGTAGTACATATCCGGAATGTCAAACTCGGGGCGTTCTTCGGTCAGATCATCTTTAAAGAATGAGAAATGTCCGCAGTAGTCAAGTCTGACGCCGCCCTTGTCACCAAGGAAGTCGATGTAGGTATCTTTTTTAGCAATGTTTTGTGCCCATGCGCCGTTAAAGGAAATAGATGCCTTATCAGTGCGAATGAAGCCGGTTACAAAGTCATCAACATCGTTAACACCGGTTTCAAGGTTCTTAGTTTCTTCAGCCCACATGCCGGTGTACTTATATGCCTTCATATCCTTTGCCATTTCGCAATAGGTGTTGGCACTAACGGTTTTGAGCTCGGCACCGCCGAGGATGTAGAGGATGAGGTCGAGGTAGTGTACGCCCCAGTCGATAAGAACGCCGCCGCCCGACTCTGCCTTGTTGGTAAAGGAACCACCAAGACCGGGAATGCTACGGTGTGCGCGGAAGGAGCAGTAAACGTGATAAATGTTACCGAGCTCGCCACGCTTGTTCATTTCTGCGATGCGGCAAACCGACTCTTGGAAACGGTTGCACACACCGATGTTGAGCAGCTTGCCCTGTTTTTCGGCTTCATCTGCCATCTCTTTGGAGAGCGCGTAGTTGACGGTAATTGGTTTTTCACACATAACGTTCTTGCCTGCCCTCAGCGCATCCATTGTGATAACGTAGTGCGCATAGTTGGGAGTGAGAACGAATACGGTTTGCACCTCGGGGTCATCAAGCGCGATTTTGTAATCGGTGATGGCTTGTTCAGCGCCGTACTTTTCAACTACGGCGTTCGCCTTTTCGATGAGCAGGTCACACGCATATTTGATGCGCACGTTTTCCATTTTGGAGAGAGCCGGCAGATGTGCAAAGTTTGCAATTCTACCGCACCCGATAATGGCAATAGTCTTTTGCATGGTTTTAGTTCTCCTTTATTATTTTTCTCAAATAATTTGCTGCAAGGGTAATATCGTCGGCAGGGGTTGCTCCCGCTTCGCGCTCGATTGTGAGGAAGCCGCGGTAGCCGATATCCTCAAGAGCCTTGAGGTAGGCTACAAAATCAACGCTTCCCTCTCCCAGGGGAGTTTCGCGGAAGGCGGTGATGCCTGCCATATCCTCGGGCATAGGAATGACCCGATAGATATATTCCGGATTGGTGCGTTTGAGCATGACACCGTCCTTTGCGTGGGTGTGGACGATATACTTCTTCAAACGGTGAACGGCCCGTGCGGGATCATCTCCCGTGACCATAACAAGGTTTGCGGGGTCGAGATTGACACCAACGCCGCAGGAACCGAGAGCGTCGAGGAAATCACCAAGGACCGCCGAGGTCTCGGGACCGGTCTCAACCGCGAAGTGTGCATTTACACTATCTGCATACTGTGCCAGCTCGTGGCAGGCCTCTTGCATGATTTTGTAACGCTCGCAGTTCTTATCCTCGGGAACTACGCCAATGTGCGTAGTGATAATGTTTGTCTCCATCTCCAATGCAAGATCAACCACTCTCTTTGAGCGTTCCACGTAGATATTGTTAGAGTCTGCACTCATAAAGCCGTGACCGAAGTCTCCGCAAATGGCGGAAAACTTGACGCCGTTATCTTTTGCAAAATTCAAAAGTTCACGACGGCGCTCGGCCGTAAATTTTTCGGGAACAAAATCGCCTCTGGTACCGTACATTTGAATACCGTCAAGACCGAGCTTGCTCGCCTCTTTGATAGCCTCGTGAATCTCCTTGCGGAAGGATTCAACGACGACGCCAATGGGAAACTGGTACATAAGCTCCTCCTGGCGCGCACGTAAACGCTCCTATACGCGTGTGCACGCGCGCGAATTTAATCGTAGATAATTAATTATAGCACAACTTACAGCATTTGTCTATACCTTTTTTGGATTTTTGTGCATATTTTTCTTCCTTAATATAAAAATATTTTGCTTTTGTCTCTCTTGCAACAAAAAAAATTGCTTTCCGCACCTTTCTCGACGAAATTCTTGCACATTTTTCCTTTTTCGTCATAGTATGATAACAGAGGAGCCCCCCAAAGCTCCTCAAGCGATTTTTTGGAGGAACGATTATGAATAACTGTTTTTGCAATCTGTTTGACAACAGCACCCTTTGGTTGATCATCATTGCCATCATTCTGCTTTCCTGCTGCTGCGGCCATTGCTGATATAACGGCATAAGCCCGAGGGCACCGTGCTTCTTGCACGGTGCCCTCGGGCTTTTTTCATATTCTCGTGTCACACTTCATAAAATATAGCGCAACGAAATTTACTTTGTTTATTAAATACCCTTCAATTCTGCAAGACAGTCTGCACAGACGCGCTTGTTCTTATAAAGGGTGATACCATCAACTTTTGTACAGAACACGCAGGAAGGCTCGTATTTTTGCAGGATAATGCGTCCTTCATCTGTGAAGATCTCCAACGCATCGCGTACGTTGATGTCCATACTCTGACGAATTTCGGCAGGAAGAACGATTCTGCCAAGCTCATCTACTTTTCTAACCATTCCGGTCGATTTCATAATATAATCCTCTTTTCGTGGTGTTTTGTGTTTCTTCAGCACCGTTTGACGGCACTCGACTCTTTTCGCAAGGATTATTATATACCCTTTTGTTTTTTTTGTCAAGTCTTTTTTTATTTTTTGCACATTTTGGAAAATTTTGGAGGTTATATGCTTGGTAAAATTTTTGGAACCTTTTGCGCTTTTGCATTGTTTTTCGGCACTATTTGCGGTCGATTGCCTGAAGTAGCCGCGGCAATTCCCGACGGCGCATCCAAAGCCGTGCAGGTCACCCTTACCCTGCTTGGTATGATGTGCCTTTGGAGTGGTGTGATGCAAGTGCTGACAGATGCCGGAATTATCAAGAAAATTTCTCGCATTTTTGCGCTTTTTTTGCGACACGTGTTTCCAAAAGCCTATCAAACAGGCGAGGGCTATGAGGAAATTTGCGCCACATTAAGCGCCAATTTTTTAGGCATTGGAAACGCCGCTACCCCATTTGCGCTCTCTGCAATGAAGAAAATGCAGATGCACAATCCCCAACCGGAAATAGCAGAAAACGAACAAATCACGCTGGCGGTTTTGAGCACGGCATCGCTCACGCTTGTGCCCGCAAACTTGTTGGCGCTGCGTCGCGCGGCAGACTCGCAAAATCCTTTTTCGATTATGATTCCTGTTTGGATCACTTCCCTTTGTTGTGTCTCTTTTGCACTGCTTTTAACCTCGTTTTTACGCATACGTGAGCGTTTTTCGCGCACACGTGCTTCAAAAAGAAGATGATTGACATTATTTCGGCACTTCCGATGCCACTCATTCTCGCGGCCGTTGGAGTCATTTTTCTGTTTGGTAAATCAAATCGGTTTGATTCCTTTCTTTTGGGAGCAAAGCAAGGACTGCAGACAGCAGTACAACTACTGCCAACGCTTTGTGCATTGATTGTTGGCGTTTCGATGTTGAATGCTTCAGGAGCCGTGGAATTTCTTTCAAAACTTCTCTCCCCCCTTGTCAATGCCATAGGAGTGCCTGCTGATATTTTGCCGCTTTTGCTCACACGTCCTTTCTCGGGCAGTGCATCGACCGCTTCTTTTGTGGAACTTTTGGAGCGTGTTGGGCCTGATAGCTTTGCAGGACTTTGTGCATCGGTCATTTTTGCAACCTCGGATACGATGGTCTATATCATTTCGGTTTACTTCTCGTCGGTGGGGATTAAACATTCGCGTTCTGCCCTGCCCATCGCTACTGCTGTGATGCTCTTTTGCATCTTTTTTTCCTGCTTTTTGTGCCGCGTGTGGTTTTTTTGAGAAAGAGCGGTCAAATACTTTTGCAAAGACAAAAACGGAGGATAATAAGTATGATAAGAGGTGCACGCAAAGAAATGATTGTTGTTCGCACGGGGGATAGCCGCTATTTTGATGAGGCCTATTTTGTGCTTCGCGATGACACAAAAAAAGACAAACAAAAAAGCAAGGACATTTTGAACGAAGCAAACCGTATTTTGGCAGAAATTGCCCCCGAACACCCGTTAGCATCCAAAAATAAAAATCGACAATGGCTCTTTTTCGGAGTAGGCAGTCTATTGGGGGCTATTTTGAGTGTAATCGTAACGCTTTTGCTCGTTTGATGTCGAAAATTTTTACTACTTTTCTATTGACTTTATAGCACTTTTATGATATAATATGCAAGTCAATATATGACCGTTGATTCTATCCGCCGGATGGCACTTGCATACGACGGATATGCTTTTGAATTTGAGGAATGCCTTGATCGACGAGGATGTGCGTGGTCCACGTCGGGTGCAAGGTCTCGTTTTGTTGCGTTTTTTTGCAAAACGTCCCCTCAAAACGGTGTTTGTTGACAACTTTTTTTGAATAACTACTCCTATCGGAGAACATCTTATAGAAAGGAACTTTTAAATTTACAATGCCAAAAAAACAAAGAAAAGGAGCTGTGGCAGGCAAGATCCGCATCATCCCCTTGGGCGGACTCGGCGAGATCGGCAAAAACATGACCGTTATTGAATATAACGATGATATGGTCGTAATCGATTGCGGTCTTGGCTTTCCCGAGGACGATATGCCGGGCATTGACCTTGTCATTCAAGACATCTCCTATTTGGAAGCGAACAAGGATCGCTTGCGAGCCATCCTTTTAACGCATGGGCATGAGGATCACATCGGTGCAATTCCCTATCTTTTGCGCACGATCAACGTCCCCGTTTACGGTACGCCGCTCACGCTTGGAATCATTCGCTATAAGCTTGAGGAGCACGCATTGCCTTGGAAGCCCGATTTACGTGTGGTAAATGCAGGTGATACGATCAAATTGGGAAATATTGCTGCCGAGTTTATTCATGTCAATCACTCCATTGCCGATGCTTGTGCCATTGCCCTGCACACTCCACTCGGAACTGTTTTACACACGGGTGACTTCAAACTCGACACAACCCCCATTGACGGTGAAATGATGGATATCGTTCGTTTGGGCGAGCTTGGACATCGCGGTGTCCTGATGCTGATGTGCGAATCCACCAACGCGGAGCGTCCCGGTCACACTCCATCCGAGAAGACCGTTGGAACCTCACTCGCCAGTGTTTTTGCCACACGTCCCAAAAAACGTGTTGTAATTGCTACATTTTCGTCAAATGTACACCGTGTTCAACAAATCATTGATGCCAGTGCAAAGCACGGACGCAAGGTAGCCATTACGGGGCGCAGTATGCTCAACATCGTCAGTGCGGCTACCGAGCTGGGATATATGAAAATCCCCTCGGGCACTCTCATTGATATCAACGATATCAAACGCTTCAAGCCCGGAGAGGTAACCATTGTTACTACGGGTAGCCAGGGAGAACCCATGTCGGCGCTTTATCGCATGGCCTTTTCGGATCACGCACAGGTCTCACTTGACCAAAACGACGTTGTTGTGCTCTCTGCCTCGGCAATTCCGGGGAATGAAAAGCTTGTAGGACGTATCATAAACGAGCTTTCCAAAAACAATATTGAGGTATTGCACGAAGCGGGCGCGGAGCTCCACGTTTCGGGACATGCCTGCCAAGAGGAAATCAAATTGATGCTTGCGCTGACAAAGCCACGCTATTTTATGCCCATTCACGGTGAGAGCCGTCACCTTTGCGCCAACCGCGATTTGGCGCGTTATATGGGTATGAAGGAGAAAGATATTTTCATCTCCGAAATTGGCCGTGTGCTTGAAATTGACACCAAGGGTGCTCGCTTTACCGGTGACGTACCCGCAGGTAAAATTTTGGTGGATGGCTATGGCGTTGGCGATGTTGGAAGCATTGTTTTGCGTGACCGTCGTCACCTCTCGCAGGACGGTCTCATCGTTGTGGTCGCCACGGTAGATACCGAGGAACACCTGCTGCTTTCAGGTCCCGACATTATCTCGCGAGGTTTTGTTTACGTTCGCGAGGCCGAGGAGTTGATGGAGGAAGTCCGTGCCGTTGCTTACGACTCTATCATGAGCATTTTGGAGCGTCGCGAACGCGTTGACCGCATCAAGCTCAAGCGTCGCGTAAAGGATGATTTAACAAGATTTCTTTACAACAAAACCCATCGCAAGCCGATGATACTGCCTGTTGTGATGAATATTTGATAAAATTGTCGTTTTTGTGTCTAAAATTTCTGTTTTGTTCATAATCAAGACACAACATTTTCACACTAAAAAGTTATAATATCTTTATATGCGTTATGACTCCGTTCATACTCGTCAAAAAAGAAAGGAACATCAACCATGGGAAAAGGAAAAAGAAACAAACAGCTCCGCGTTGAAGATACAATGGGAGCACCCG
The DNA here is from genome assembly GCA_015065205.1 of Oscillospiraceae bacterium. Taxonomy (GTDB): domain Bacteria; phylum Bacillota; class Clostridia; order Oscillospirales; family CAG-272; genus UMGS1865. The sequence continues at coordinate 3,083 of SVQS01000054.1, read as the reverse complement.
AAAAACGTCAAAACAAAAAGCAATTTGTTTGGCCCGTTTGGGCAAAGCGTGCAATTTGCATCGCTCTGCTCGTAGCCGTTTTGGCAGGCATTATCATTGCCGCAGTTATTAGCAGCGGTACCGTTATGCGCGGTCGCATTATTGTTGAAAGTAAGAGTGGCAAATTTGATATGAACCAACAAATGGCCACCTTTATTCTTTGGCAAGCAATGTACCAACAGGGCTACAATGAGTGGATCAATGATTATTACTACCAACAGTTTTACAACAGCAGTAGCTCCTCTAACACTAACAGTACCAGCATTTCAAAGCTGTACTCTTCCCCCGATCAATACGGCCTTGCTGCGGCAGCCTCCTGCACAAAAGGAACACTTAACTCTAGCTTAAACTCTATTAAAGATTACCTCATCGAGTTGGTTGCCGGTGCAGACGCTGCGATTGAAGCAGGTATGAAATATGAGGCACACGACAAGGAAGATGCCAAGAGCGTTGTTACCTGGATGCAAAACATCTATGTAGACCTCGGTCTTGCAGCACAAGGTATACCCTTCAAAAACTTCCTTACCGAATATGTAGGCGATGGCTTTAAGACCTCTGATATTGAGGCTGCCGCAAAGGTAATGGTTATGTACTCCAAGTATAGTGACTATAAGTCCTTTGATCTGCAAGATGACCCCACGTCAGATAACCTGCAAGACTATATTTTGAAGAACCCCGCAGGTTACTTTGAAACCAAGTATTTCACTTTCACCGGTGCTGATGAGGCAATGATTCGCGATTTCTTCACCGATGAGTTCATTTCCGATCGTTTTGAAAGCACCATTGCAAAGCACTATGCAAACATTGACCGCCTTGCAATTGCTGACCTTAAGGGTGCTGAACTGACCGCAAAGCTTGAAGAACTCCAACTCAACAATGCTAATGAATATACCAAGACTACTACCGATGGCGAAGATACCTACTCTTCCGAGCTGCCCGAAGCCATTGGCAAATATATTTTCAGCACCTCCAATAAATCCAGCACCTTTGCCGCTATCTCCGGCGACAAGTGCGCTTACCTGATCTATTTTAAGGAAACCTCTACTGCAACCAAAGCAACTGTTGCCTACAAGGAATACACCTATGAGGATGCAAAGGTAGCACTTGAGGAAGCTATCGCTGGCACTGATTATGCAAGCATTGATGCTATTAAGGAATTTTTGACCAAGTCCATTATTGCCGGCGAAAACATCAGCAACTATATGACCGATAACGACAAGGCTGAAAAGTTCTTTGAAGAATGGAAGAAAGACATCGCAAATTTTGAGGATGTTGAATACAAAGATGTCACCATTACAAAAGGCGCTGACAACACTGACGTTCCCCAATCTATTGTAAACGCAATTTATCCTAAGGATGAAGATGCTACTCCCTACAATGGTTGGATCTTCGTTATCAACGATCCCAACGAATCCTACGTTGTAAAGGTTACTGACGTTGATTCCGAAAATGCTAAGTGCGTAGCCACCTACGTTACCTACACCGATGATTTCCTTGTAAAGGTTTTGACCACCTTTGAGGCTGAATTCTCTTTGTACCTGCTCGACTCCAAGGTAACTGCCCCCACCTACAGCGATAAGATGACCTTTGAGCAATTCAAGGAAAAGGTTATCAACTGGACGATTGACCAAAACTTCAAGGAACTCATCCTGAAAAATGAAGCAAACGAATTGCTCGACGAGCTCAAAGAAGCTATGGCTGACAGCGGCAAGGATACACTTGAAGAAAAGTTGAATACCATCTTCGGTGAGAACGGAGTAAAGGAATATGAAGACTTCTATTCAACCGAGAAAGCTCTTGACCCCGCTGTTTACGATTATATCTTCAATTCCAAAAACAAAGATACCGCAACGGTAATCGTCGGCAAGGATGACCGCGTATTCTTGGTTTACGTTGCCCCCAAAGCTGCCGATGAAAAAGCAGAGCACGAGGGTCACAATCACGCTTCTGATACCATTGTAAAGGCTGCTATCAAGGAATTTGAATTCAACGCTGAAAGCGAAGAAAACACAAGTTTGAGAAAGACCATTTACGATGCCCTTGCCGCCGAAGGCAGAAAGGATCCCAAGGATTTTGCAAAATCCGCCGAGGATATTGCAAAGGAAGCACTTGAGGGCTTTAAGAAGGCCGAAGGCGCTACCCCTTGGGAAGGCTTTACAAGCGTTTCTGTTACCAAGAAGGATACCGGCAAGGATTATCAGGCTATCATTGACAAGATCTACCCCAACGGTAGCTCTACAACCTCTGTTTCTCTCAAAACCGGCGAATTCTATCAAGTAGATGACGACGGCACATCCTATATCTTCAAGATCACTGATATCAACAGTACAACTTTGGATTGCAAGGTTGAATATGTCACCTACGAGGATGAAGAAAACTACAGCTATTTCCGCGCTATCAAATCCAAGCTGAATTCTTCCTTTGCTGAAAAGGCTCAAGAGTTGAAATACCCCACCTCCATCACTGACGGCTCTTACCAGGATTGGTTGTTCAAAAACGAGTACAAGGATGCCGAGGGCGACACCAAGGCTTCCCTGACCTTTGAACGCAAAAAGGATGATTTGACCTTCATTGCAACCACCAACAACAAGGGCGAGGTTACAAGCCTAACCATTTATATGATGGATACACCCGCAGTTCAGGAAAACGATACTACCAAGACCGTTTACGGTGCTTATCAACTGTTCGAAACTGAAAAGGAAGCTCAAAAGGCTCTTAAAAAGCTGAACGGTAAAACCGGCTTTGAACTGCTTGACATCTTCACCTCCTTCAAGCATACCGAAAAGGTAGAGGAATATGTTTCCGGCGGTCACTATCCCGGATATGTGAACACCACTTCTCCTACGATCGGAGTAGATCTCAAGGATTCCAGCGTAAGCGATAAGAATCTGAAGGAATGGCTCTTTGGTGCTCGTAATGCGTACGATGTTAAGATCATCGAGGCTGCTGATGGCAAGGGCTACTATCTTGCTGTATTCGTTTCCGGTGATGAGGCTTGGTCTCGTTCCGCAAAAAGCGGTTGGGTTGATGAAGCCTTCACAGAG
>SVQS01000053.1 GCA_015065205.1 Oscillospiraceae bacterium | reverse complement strand
CAACCTTTACAACGTATACGTAAATAGCGATATCACTATTGTAGGTTGCCATTTCGATGGTGCCATAGTAGTTCTTTATATAACCGTAGGCGGTGATGGTGTCACCAACCTCAAAACCGTCAATGCCATCGGGCATATTGATGGTGTAAATGAGCATTTCGGTATCACCGTCGGTGAAATAAACGTTTTGATAATAGCTACCCGTAGTGCCGATTTGTGTTACTGTACCTCTTACGTAGAAGGGATTTGCCGAACTTTCGCCCTCAGCAAGAATTGAGCAAACGCTATGTGCATAGGTGGTGCTTACGGGATTGTTCAATGTACCGTAGTTTATTTCGGGTTCGGGCGTTGTAACTTCGGGTTCGGGCGTTGTAACTTCGGGCTCGGGCGTTGTAACCTCACCTTGATCGGGATTGCCGGATTCAACCTTTACAACGTATACGTAAATAGCGATATCACTATTGTAGGTTGCCATTTCGATGGTGCCATAGTAGTTCTTTATATAACCGTAGGCGGTGATGGTGTCACCAACCTCAAAACCGTCAATGCCGTCGGGCAGATTGATGGTGTAAATCAGCATTTCCGTGTCACCGTCGGTGAAATAGACGTTTCTGTAATAGCTACCTGTTTGGCCGATTTCAGTTACTCTGCCTTTTACGTAGAAAGGTTCCATTGAGGTTTCGCCAACCCCAAGGTTTGCTGCACATACCTCATACGCATAAGTAACGGTTACAGGACTATTCAGTGTGCCGTAGTTTATTTCGGGTTCGGGAGGGGTGATCCCAGATTCGGTGGTTGTTACCTCAGGTTGGGCGGTTGTAACCTCAGGCTCGGTAGTTGTACCCTGAAGCTTATCAAGTGCCGAATTAAGGATGTCACAGGATGTTAGTACTGTCAACATCAAAAGGAAAGATAACAATAAGCAAACTATTCTTTTCATATGTGTGTTATACCTCCATTTGTTTTGGTGTTCAATATTGTATCATTTTTTGTTGGAAAAATCAAGTTTTTTTTGTAACTTTTATGCTATTTTGGAAAGGGAAGGCATAAAAATGTAATTTCAGGGCGCACACTCTTGAAATCATTACCGATTTGTGCTATAATAGCAATATACTTCACAACCTCGTTTAGATGGAACGTTATTAGAGTTTGAGCGGGAAGGGGGATAAAAATGACTCACCAAATGAAGCTTCACGCCGCCCCGTTTGATAACATTGCGCGCGGCATTAAAAATATTGAACTGCGTCTATATGACGAAAAACGCCGCCGCATTAAGGTGGGGGACGAGATCGTGTTTGTGCACTCCAAGGATTTTGCGCGCACTTTGCATTGTCGCGTAATTGCTCTTCACGTTTTTCCTTCGTTTGAGGAGCTTTATGAGAGTCTCCCACTCCTGAAATGCGGATACACCGAGGATGATATCGCCACCGCCGCTCCTTCCGATATGGATCTGTATTACACAAAGGAACAACAAGCGCAATGCGGTGTGGTGGGGATTGAGATTGAATTGGTGTAAGAATAAGGGGCTGTCTCAATTTGATGCAGAAGGCGTGATCGGCCACTCGTAGGCGTACAGGCGTACGGCAGAGAGGTCGAGCGCGACTAAAAAGCCACATAAAAAGGAAGAAATCCGTCGAGTTTTTCTCGGCGGATTTCAACATTTATAGCAAATTGCTACAAAACTTGATGAAATTTGGGGATTGTCATATTCGCGTGACTTTTGTTCTGCGCTAAGTGAGACAGCCCCTTTTGTATAATTGGAATAGAAATTACTGTTCTTATATCTACAGACATATTTTAGAAGAATATATAAATTTTTTCTCAAAAACGAGACCATAACCTAAAAAAACGTACTAATAGGGTGGAAGTGCTCTTAACCGACGGGGAAGAAGCATTTGAGGTTCATCGTGGCGTCAGAATTGGCAAATGATGTTTTTGCTAGTTGCTACCGCAGGTTTTTTAGAGGTTGCATCTCTTGATGAAACCCAGCGCGGTGCAGACGGATTCGGACACACGGGAATCCAATAAGCGTCTATCAAATTTTTTTAGGAAGAAAGAAGAACTGTTTATGAGTCGCGCAGCACGAAAATTAAAACGCACCCAAATTCATTCCAAAAAGAAGAAAAAAAACGGCTTGATGCCTGTTTTCTTTTCAAAAGTAAAGCAAAAAATCTTCGATTCTCCTATCACTCAAAAATTTTTAAAAATTCGTTTTGTGAAATACATTCTGCAAAAGCTTTACGCTATATTCGAATCCGCTCGTTTGAAAAGCAATTTGATGCAAGCATTTTCGTTTGAGCGTTCGGTCTGTCGTTTGATTGCCGCATGGTGCTTCTTTATTGTTTCTACACTTGGAGGAAAAGACGCTTTTGCCGCGTTGGAATGGTTACAGGACACCGGGCTTGCACAGGTTGGGGGCGCTACTTTCGGCTTCTTCTTACTATTCTCGCTTGTTGCTGTTTTGATAGGAAAAATCAATACCGACGCATTGATTTTGCTATCGGGTTCTACTGTTTGCATCTCTTATTGGTGTTTCTATGCTCCCTCTACCAATCGCGAGTGGTTTTTGCTTGCTGCAATTGCTGTTTACGCACTGTTTTTAGTTTATTGTATTCGCACACTTGCAAACATTTGGGAGTATGTAAAAATGCACACCCCCGTAGCCATCATTCTTGCATCTCTCGTCGGACTCGTTTGTTTTTTGGGGATTGCCCTGTTGGGATGCCTGCGTTATAAAAGCTTTGCCTCTCCCAACTTCGATTTCGGTATTTGGTGCAATATGTTCTACAATATGAAAGAGACCGGCTTGGCTATGGTCACTTGTGAGCGCGATACGTTGCTTTCACACTTTGCGGTACATATTTCACCCGTCTACTATATTTTTCTCCCTTTCTATTGCCTATTTCCTTCTCCTCTGACCTTACAAATTGCGCAAGCGGTGGTTTTGGCAGCGGGTGTTGTTCCGGTGTATCTCTTGGCGCGACATTTTAAATTTTCCAATCCTCAAACGGTTTTGGTAAGTGCGCTTTATGCTTTTTTTCCTGTTATTACCACAGGTTGCTCTTATGATTTGCATGAGAACTGCTTCCTATCTCTGTTTTTGCTGTTTACCTTTTATTTCTACGAAATCAAAAAGCCGATTCCGATGTACGTGTGTGCGGTTTTTGTACTTTCGGTAAAAGAAGATGCCGCAATTTATCTCCTCTTCTTTGCGCTGTTCTTACTGATAAGCGAGCGAAGGTATCTGCATGGTAGCATTCTCGCCGCTATGGCAATTGGATATTTTCTTCTGTGTAGTCACATTTTGGAAACCACCGGAACGGGTATGATGAGCAATCGTTATAGCAACCTTATTTTCAATACGGAAGACGGTCTTGCAGGTGCCATTAAAACCATTCTCGTCAATCCCGGTTATGTTTTAACACAACTGTTTACCGATAAGGACGCAATATGGGATAAGGTGATGTACGTTATTTATATGCTCCTGCCGTTGGGGTTTTTGCCTTTTGCAAGCAAAAAGCCGTCGCGTTGGTTGTTGGTGGCGCCTATGTTGGTTAATCTCTTAACGATGTACGTCTATCAACCTCGCATAGGCTTCCAATATCATTTTGGTATTGCGGCATTCTTGGTTTATGCGATGTTGAAAAATTTGCCTGACATTTCCACCCTTGATGTGCGTCGCACGCTCCTTTCCATTGCCGCAGCGGCTTGTCTGTGCTCTTATCTGATTACCGTTGTCCCCCTTATACAACCTCGCATTGAAAAATGGAAAACCGACAAAGAAAGCTTTGCGGAAATGGAAACTTTTTTGGAAGAAACCGTTCCGGGCGATGCTTCGGTTGCAGCTTCTACATACTTATTGCCCCACATTGCCGACCGTAGTGAAATCTACGAGGTTTATTATCACAAAAACAAGCCCGACATTGAATACGTCGTTTTAGACACACGTTACTCCAGCTATAAGCAATTTTACGAGGCCTACATTGAACTCGGTTATACCGTTTTTGCTCAATTAGATTCCCGCATTATGGTTCTAAAACAATCCACCGAATAACAATGAGAAAAGGAAACTTTATGTTGGCGATTTTCTCTTTCGCTGTTTGTTTTAAATGCTGTTTTCCTATAAAAACCCACAAGTTAAAAATGTTTTAGAAAAAGACTTGACAATATTCATCATGGGTATATAATTATTTGTATTAACCAAAGTTAAGGAGGTGAACAACATTGGATGATCTGAACATCATAGAACTGTATTTTGCGCGTGACGAACGAGCAATCAAAGAGACGGATGCGAAATACGGAAAGCTCTGTTATCGTATTGCGTATAACATTCTGAATAATTATGAGGATTCAGAGGAGTGCGTAAACGATACGTATTTAGGAGTATGGAATGCAATTCCGCCTACCAGACCAAATAACTTTATGGCTTTTGTGTGTGGAATTACACGTAATCTATCCCTGAAGCGCATTGAAGCTATGATACGGTACAAACGCTTACAAGCAAACATTGTTTCTCTTTACGAGCTTGCAGAGGTTTTGCCTGACCCAAGCATTGCTGTTGGTGTTAGTGATGAGGATATAGGAAAAGCCATCAGCGATTTTTTGAGAAATGAAAAAGATGCGGCTCGCAACGTGTTTATTCGCAAATATTATTTCTTTGATTCAATCGGTGATATAGCAAGGCAATATGGTTTTACCGAAAGCAAGGTCAAGAATATGTTGTATCGTACTCGCACAAAATTAAAAAAGTTTTTAATCAAGGAGGGAATTGAATTATGAAAACACCGAGAATTGTGAATGCTATGGGTTATATTGATGGCGAGCTTATCAGCAGAGCCACTTACGCAAAGGTAGCGCGAAAGAACACTTGGCTCAAATGGGGCTCCGTTGCAGCTTGTTTGGTTGTAATGCTTGCATTAGCCGTTATTATTACTCCAAAGATATTAAATGGGGGCGATTTCAATCCGTCTGTTGAGGATGAGGGTACTGTCAATAACGGTCCCAGCCAAGAAACCCAGCTTGAGAAATACTATGCTTATGGAATCAATGACGGCGTATTTTCTGCGTTTGTCGGTGGTAAGGTGATATCGGAGGATCGAGTTGGAAACAAAATAGAAGATGTTATTGTTACCGCAGGTTGGAAAAACGAAGCGGGAGAATGGCTTTCCAATGAAAATCTCAACGCAGAGGTTTACCTAATTGAGGGGGTTGAGAGTGAGGTGGCGGCTGCATTAAAGTTTATCGATAAAGGTGAGGCTGTTACCACTACGCATTATTATGTAATTATGCATCCAAATGCAGAATATAACGGAAAGATATTTCCCGATTATAATGCAGAAAATCCTGTAAGATATCTCGAAGAGAGCGATATGGGAAAATGCAACGGGTGGCAGGATTTTGGGATGAACGGTGAAATTCGCACAATAACGGTACCTGTTGGAAGCACATATATTTACCAAATGTATTCATACTATATTCGAAACGATCTTACCCATATCTATTGGGATCAAGAGCTTCCGGATACGCTTGAAGAATTACCGGAATGGTTATCCGATACGGTGTCAGCCGGCAGAAGAAGTTTTTGGTACAGTATGGGAAGAAGAATTCCGCAGGACATCAGCTTAAATGCGGTTACTCAAATCACATCTGGAGATAATACGATGCGTTTTATCAAAGCAGAGTATAAAATACAGATAAAGGACGGAACAAGTGAAAAAGAAGAAAATTGGGTAGTGTATTTTATGGAAGAGGACGGCACGTACAGTACTTTTGCAGTAATTGCCCATGAAAATTTTGATTTTGTAAAGTCCTATTCGGAAACCATTGTGAAATCCTATCAGAAAAAAGAAGGGTAAAAGAAATTTGGCCGTTCAAAGTAGAGACCGTTCCTCATTTTGTACGAAAGGATTTGAATAAACCTCTCCCCACAGAGCACATCACTTTGTGGGGATTTTGTTTTCGTTTGTAAACATTTGACGGTCTTCGTTTGTAAACATTTGACGGTCGCTGTTGACAAACAGCAAAAAAGCGAGTATAATGGTGAGGAAGAAAAACGTTTTTTTTCGAAAGAAAGGGTACCTCATGACCAAACTTTGCATTTTCGATCTCGACGGCACGGTTCTTGATACGGTAGGAAGCATTGCGTACTACGGTAATTTTGCTTTGAAAATGAATGGCATTGAGCCTATTGAAGTTGAAAAATACAAATACTTTGCAGGTGACGGTGCGCGCACACTTATTCGCCGAATGTTGGAGCATCGCTCTTGCTACAGCGAAGAACTTCACAACAAAGTGTTTAGCGACTACAATCGCGCTTATGATGCAGATGTTGTTTGTAAAACCGTTATTTTTGAAGGCTTGAAGGATGCTCTTGATCGCCTCAAGACAGATGGCTATCACTTTGCCATCGTCTCCAACAAACCCGACTTTGCCGCCAAAACAGTTACCAACACCTTGTGGGGAGAGGGTTACTTTGAGCGCATTGTAGGGCAAAAAGAGGGGAGTCTCCTCAAGCCCGACCCTTACGAGGTTCTCGCTGTGATGAAAGAGCTTGGAGCAGATGCCAAAAATTGTATCTATGTTGGTGACACCGACACCGATATGCTCACGGGCAAAAACGCAAATCTTTATACCGTTGGCGTTCTTTGGGGCTTCCGCGGCCGCGAGGAGCTTGAAGCAAACGGAGCGGATGCTGTTGTTGCAACACCGGAGGAACTCTATAAAACAATTATTCAACAAAAGGGATAGTGAGGCTATCCCTTTTTCGTTTTTTCTGTAAATAAATGAATCTTTTTCGTATTTTACGAGATGAGAGTCTTGATTTTGCATTTCAAATAAACCATTTTTTCAAAAAAATAAGTAATTGTTCGATTTGTGTGGCGTAAATTGAAAATTTTGTGTGAAATATTCTTAAGAATGTGTAAACTTAATTAAAAAACTGACAAAAAGTATTGCTTTCTTATATTAATAATGGTATAATATAGTGTCGTGCCCAAAAAGGCATATATACGAACAATTTTTTCCGGGAGAAAAAGAAAATGCAAAACTTCAAAACCAAAACAACAAAAACGAAGAATCGCATGATAAGAAGGGTAGGGGCATTTGCCCTTTTGGTAACTCTGCTTTTACAGAGCTTCGCATTATCCATCTCTGCGCTCTTCACAAACGTTGGGTCGATCTTTGGCGACAATGGCTCCGGTTCCAATTCTAACGGCAACGCTATTGTTAACGGGATTGGCGGCATTAATCGCGACGAGATTATAGAAAGTCTCAGAAAGGACTTCTTCTCGACTATTAATGAAAACCTTTTGATGAAAATTGACGAATACGAGCTTTCGGGCCCTGTAGACGTCATTGTAACTTTTACCGATAACTCTTTGATTGATCGCTATAATCAATCTGCAGAGAAAAACACCATGACCTACTCCGAATTCAGTTCCACGAGTATGGCAAAGGAATGGGTAGATAAGGTAGAAGCAAATCAGGAAGTTGTTATTGATAACCTGTTGGCAGAGGGTCTTATCACCGGTGTTAAACACCAATACAATACTTTGCTTGATGGTGCATTTGTAAGCACTACATACGAGCAGATGGATGCTCTTAGCAAGGCTTCCGGTATTGAAAGAATTATCGTTTCCAACACTTATCAGCCGGCAGTCGCTGTTGAAAACCCCGTTAACGTTTACCCAACGGGTATCTTCAACTCCGGTGACGTTACCTTTACCGGTAAGGGGACGATTGTTTCTATCCTTGATACGGGTTGTGACTACGCACACAGTGCATTCACCACTCACCAGGTAGTGAAACCCAAGTACAATAGAGACGATATTGCGGGAATGCTTCCCGGTCTTAAAGCGTACGACTACGAGAAAGGCGAACTTGAGGCAAGAGAGGTTTACTATGGCAACATTACTCTCGATAAGATCGCTTACGGTTATGACTACGCGGATAAGGATCCCGACATTATGCCTTTCAATAACGAGCACGGAACTCACGTTGCCGGTATTATCGGCGGTTACGATGATGAGATTACCGGTGTTGCGATTGATACGCAGTTTGCTATTATGAAAGTGTTTAGCGACAAAGATGGCGGTGCTGAAGACGGTGATATCATCGCTGCTCTTGAAGATTCCGTTACGCTTGGCGTTGACGCTATCAATATGAGTCTTGGTTCCTCCGGTGGATTTTCTATCGAAAGGGATGCTGACAAGGTTTATAAAAACGAGCTTTATCAAAAGATTTCCAATGCAGGTATTTCTTTGATTATTGCTGCTGCTAACGACCATAGCAGTGCTTACGGTGGCGAGCAGGGTAATACCAATAAGACTGACAACCCCGACTCCGGTATTGTTGGTTCTCCTGCTACATACGCTCCTTCCTTTACGGTTGCTTCTATCAACGGTAACAAGGAAAACTATATGTTTGTTAACGGCAACACCGAAGTGTTCTTTAAAGAAGCTTACAACAACAACAGCAAGGAATACGATTTCTTTGAGATGCTGGATGTTACTAAGGAAAATCCCAGAACAGAACTTGAGTATGTCACTATTCCCGGACTTGGTTACGCTATTAACTATTCCGGTCTTGACGTTCGCGGAAAAATCGCACTTGTTCGCCGCGGTGATATCACCTTCCAGGAAAAGATTCAGTTTGCATACGAAGCAGGTGCTGTTGCGGTAATCATATACAACAATGTGTTTGGCGAAATCGGTATGACCATTGGTAACGACCCCAAGATTCCTGCGATTTCGATTGGTAAGGATGAAGGTGAGGCTATGGCTGCACTTCCCAATGGCACGGTTATATTCGACTTTGCTAATGAAGCAGGTCCCTTTATGAGTGACTTCTCCAGCTGGGGTCCCACTCCCGACCTCAAGCTCAAGCCCGAAATCACCGCTCACGGCGGTAACATCTATTCCGCAGTTCCCGGCGGCGGCTACGAAGAACTCAGCGGCACCAGTATGGCAGCTCCCAACATGTGCGGTATCGCTGTTCTGATTCGTCAGTATGTTATCGAAATGTTCGAGAAAAACGGTGTTGATCTCACCAAAGTTGAAAATATTGTAAAAGTTCGCGATATGGTTGAACAGCTCTGTATGTCCACTGCAACCATTGCAAACAACATGAAGGGCAATCCTTATTCTCCCAGAAAGCAGGGTGCAGGTATTGCCGATATCAAAAAAGCAACCACAACTCCCGCATACCTCTATTTGAACGCAGACCGCACAGGCAAGCCCAAGCTTGAACTTGGTGATGATCCTCAACGCACGGGCGTATATGAAATGACGCTTTACCTTGAGAACTTCTCAAATGCACCTGTAAGCTATAAGCTTGGTAACTTGACCATGACCGAAAGCATTTCTGCCTCCGAACCCGAGTTCGTAGCTGAAATGGCTTATATGCTTTCCAACTCTGCTGAATATTCTGCAAGTGGTGACGGCGTAACTCTTAACGACGGTGTTGTTACCGTACAGGGCGGCAAGGTCGCAGCCGTTACCGTAAAGATTACTCTTTCCGATGCTGACAAGGCATATCTTGATTCTACCTTTGCAAACGGTATGTATGTTGAAGGCTTTATTACCTTTGATAACGTTGCCGAAAACGGCATCGACCTCAATGCTCCTTTCCTTGCATTCTACGGCAACTGGGGCGACGCACCTATTTTCGACTTGGACTTCTATGAGGTAGAAACCGAGGCACACAATAACGCGATCGACGAAGACGATAAGATCAAGGCTGACTACTATGCTACAATACCTGCCGGTTCTTATTACAACGATTACGCTATCCCGCTCGGCAGCTTCCTTTATAAGATCGACGAAAGCAAGTATTCCCCCATTCCCGCTGCCAGAAAGTATGCCGCTATTTCCTACTACACCGAAACCATCAATGGCATTTTTGGTGTTTATACAGGACTTTTGCGCGGTGCAAAGGAATTGAATATTACCATTACCGATGCCACAACGGGCGAGGTCGTTTGGGAGCAAACGCAATATAACTGTTACAAGTCCCACTACGAAGGCACACCGTACCCCTACGTTGCAAGGTTTGAGGTGGGAGATGATGAAGAAGAAACCCTCAAAATGGTTTCCAAGGACGAGCAAGGGAACACCAATTATTTTGGGCCTAACAACAGCAAGTTTGAGGTTACTATGACCGCAAAGCTTGACTGGAATGGCGGTACAAGAAACTCCCTTGACACTTACTCATTCTCCTTCACTATTGACTGCGAGGCTCCCACGGTTGTTGATGCAACCTTTAGAACCGAGTACGATAAGAGCAGAGAAGAGAACAGATATTACGCGGACCTTATGGTTTACGATAACCATTATGCAATGTCTCTCCGTCCTGTAATTCTTTACGAATACAAGGACGTTATGGGAAAAGACGTTAAGACCTATGCTTCTCTCGAAGAATTTGCAATTCCGATTTACCAAGAAAACATCGGCGAAGTAACCAAGGTTACCTTGGAAATTACCGATTACATCGATCGTATTGCAGAATCCGCAAATCCCTACGGCCTTACCGTTTACATTGACGACTATGCACTCAATGCAAACGTTTCGTTTATTCCTTTCCCCGAAACAGACAGTGAAGACCTTGAGTTTGAATATCAGGAGCTTGAGCTTCCTGTTCATGCAACCGTTGACCTTACCAAGCACCTCTTCCGCAAGGATACTGCAGAAGATGCTT
>SVQS01000052.1 GCA_015065205.1 Oscillospiraceae bacterium | reverse complement strand
CAAGACGCGCGCAAAGCTTTTCATAGCCGGCAACCTTATCCTGACCTTGCTTAATGGTTTGAAGCACCTTGCTCGATTTTTCAGCACTGTTCCAAAAATCGGGAGCCTGTGTTTGCGCCTCAAGGTCGTGAAGCAATTCTTTGGTTTCTTCAATACGCAAAGCGGAACCGAGCTCCGCAATGCTCTCTCTCATACCAAGCAGCTTATACTTGGCATCTTCCAATGCAACGATCAATTCTTACCTCCAAAGCCCCAAGGGGCGATTTGTCTCAAAATTTTCTATATCTATACTATTATATCACAAAAGTATGGGATGTTTCAAGAGGGTTTCGCAAGTTTTTCAAAAAACATCCTCATCAAAATTGATAGACAACGCCAGAAAGTGCCAAATATCCCATCGTCAAGCCGACCAAGAGCAGAGTGAACAGGACAATCAGATATTTGTTGCTTTTCTTGAGCACATAAGAGCTTGGCGCACCGTATTTTTTGTCAATGGTTTTTAACTCACTTTTCTCAACAAAGAAGAGAACAACAAACAGTACGCAATTCAAAGGGATTGACATATACCATCTAAAAAACAAAAACACAGCGGAATAGAGCAACGGTGTCAGATATGTCATAGGGTAGTGCACCAACAGATGTGCTTTTTTGCGCTCCAAGGGTGTGCGAAAATAGGCAATCAATATCAAAACGATGCCAACCAACGCCAACCACATAAGCAGCTCAATGACCTGTGTTGCTGCGTCAAATCCACTCTCACCGCGATAGGATGCTATGATATAGTCCATAAATTCTTCTCCATTGTAGGTTTCGTTTCGGTGTAACTTTTAAGCCTCCCTCCGGGAGGTAGCGAAGCGGCGCGAGCGCAATGAATAACAGTCCGGCGGACTGTTAGAACGCGAGCGTGACCGAGCCGCAACAAGACGGGGACCGCGATAGCGGTGGAAGGAGCCCGCGTAACGAATGGTCGATATGCCTTGCAAAACGCTATGCGTTATGCTCGGCTCGATATATTCTCGTTTCACTCGAATTCGATATGTTCTCCCGTTGGTCGAACTCGATATGACATAAATCCGCGCTCACGCAGTGAGCATATCGAGCGCTATGGCGCTATATCGAACGCGCAAGCGTATATCGAAAATCCGCGCAAGCGGATTTATATCGATGCTTTGCGATTACGGGCGCAAAGCTTGTTCTACACCAAGAGTCGCAAGTCCGCCCTCGGAAGTTTCCTTGTAAAGATCGGACATATCGCGGCCGGTTTCCATCATAGCGCGCACGACCTTGTCAAACGAGATCATTCGCGTGTCGGAAAGGAAGTCCGAAAGCGTGACCGCATTGATGGCACGCATCGCGGCAACCGCATTTCGCTCGATGCAGGGAATCTGCACAAGACCGCAAATAGGGTCGCAGGTCAGTCCCAGGTGATGTTCAATGGCAATCTCTGCGGCATATTCGATCTTGTCAAGACTGAGCTGGAACAACTCACCAAGAGCCGCCGCTGCCATAGCGCACGCCGTACCGATCTCGGCTTGGCATCCGCACTCTGCACCCGAAATAGATGCGTTTGTTTTGATCAGATTGCCGATAATGCCGCCCGCGGCAAGCGCGCGAACGACCTCCCAATCGGCAAATCCGTTTTTGTGTTGTTCATAGTAGAGGACAGCAGGGAGCACGCCCGATGCACCGCAAGTGGGTGCGGTGACGATCTTCTCACCTGCCGCATTCTGCTCACTCACCGCAAAGGCGTAGGAGCAAACCAGGCGGTTCTCGCGCGTTTCGCTACTTTCGCCAAGCGAGCGGCGATAGTAGAGATACTTCGCTTTTCTTTGTACGTGCAAGCCGCCGGGCAACTCACCCTCACATTCAAGTCCTGCACGAATGGATGCCTTCATGGCTTCCCACATATCGGTCATATAGAGCCAAAACTCGGGGCCCTCATTTTCCTCGGCAAACTGCCACAGGCGAATGTTCTTTTTCTCGCAGTAAGCGCGAATGTCTTTCCATGTTTTGAGCGTGTAATGCATTTTCGGCTCTGCTACTGCCTCACCGTCAACCTGAATACGACCGCCACCCACGCTCAGAATACGCAAACGACCAAACTCGTGACCTTTGGAAAGAGCCGCCACGTCCATCGTGTTGGGGTGGGGAATATCCTCGTTCTCGGGATCAAAAATAATCTCGCAAGGCATGGGATAAAAGGTCTTGCGAATGATGGTGTCGGTGCCGTGCCCCTTGCCTGTTTTTGCAAGAGAACCGTAAAGCGTTACGCGAAATTCATCAGCCGCAGGGAACTTTTTTAGTGCTAACAAGCAAGCACGCTCGGGACCGATGGTGTGCGAGCTCGAAGGGCCCGAACCCACCTTGTAAAGCTCGGTCAAGGACTCCATTCCGGGGAGCCGCGCACCGTGGTGCTGTGTATTGTTTTTGAAGATTTGTTTCATAGGAATGTCTCCTAACAAAAAGTCATTTGTGATATTTTGTGCCCTTGAGAATACCAAAGCAGCGGTAGAGCATTTCCAAAAGAAGCACACGCATCATTTGATGCGGAAAGGTCAATTTGGATACCGAAAGTCGCAAGTCACACGCGCGCTTGACCTCGTCCGAAAGCCCGAACGAAGAGCCGATAATGAGGCAAAGTGATCCCGTGTTGGCAAGTACGCCATCCAGCTTTGCGGCGAGATCCTCCGAGGAGAACTGTTGTCCCTCTACGCACATAGCGATTTTGTAGGAACGCGGCGGAATTGCCGCTAAAATTCTTTTTCCTTCATCGGCAAGAGCCGCCCCGATCTCACTTGCACTCGGGTTGTCCGAAAGGCGAGCTTCTTTGAGCTGGATAATTTCAGGCTTGCAGAAAGCGCCAAGACGCTTCTCGTATTCGGCAATGGCATCACGCCAATAGGCCTCCTTAAGGTTGCCAACGGTAATAACGGTAACTTGAACCATAACAGTCTCCAATCAGAGCATTTCGGTAGGAATTTCGGGATGTGCGACAAACACCTGCACATCGGCATCACCCACGGCACTTACACATTCATCAAATGCAAGGTCGGGGGCGTTGTTTTCCTGACTCAGGTGTGCAAGCATCAGTTTTTTCGTACCCGCGGCACAAAGACGAGCAGCAAGTGCGGCGGAATCGGGATTGGAAAGATGCCCGCGCCGCGAAGCAATGCGTTTTTTCAAATCATAAGGGTAAGGCCCCATCATGAGCATGTCGTAGTCGTGATTGCTCTCCAAAATCACAGCATCGCAACCTGTCAGTGCTTCTTCGATCTCGGGTGTCACGTAGCCAATATCCGTCGCATAACCAATACGATATACGACATTTTCGTCCTCGTCGGGAATTTCAATTCGATACCCCACCGATGCACGGCTGTCGTGCGGCGTGGGGAAGGATGTCACACGCATACCGCAAATGCACTCCTCGTGAATGGGCGGGTGCATATTGAGAAGCGGCTCGACCGATGGGTGCGGCAAGAGCTTATAAGCACAACCGTAGGCAATATGTACGGGGATGGGATGCTTTTTGAGAAATACAGGCAGGGCGCTTACGTGGTCGGTGTGCTCGTGCGTTACAAGAATGGCACCAATGTCGTCGACATTGATATTCACTTCCGCAAGAGCGCCACACAGTCGTTTTGCGTTTTTGCCTGCGTCGATCAGGATTGTACCGCAGGGTGCGGATATAACAAAACAGTTTCCCGTTGATCCCGAATACAGAGAGATTATGCGAATATCAGTCATTGGAACATTCCCTCCACCATCGGAAGCAAGAAGAGATACATCATATCAAGTGCAAATGCAAGCACGATAGGGAAGATAACGGTAATCATCCAACGCGAGCGGTGCGCACGAGCGGTACAGTCGTCAATGAATTTTTGCTTTTCTTCCTGCGACATTGTGTCGGGGAGTTGCTCGAGCTTCAGGTTTTTGCCAATAAAGCCTCGGTTATAGATGACATATATCAGCGTCATCACTACACCGAGTGCAAGATAAACAATATAAACGGGAAAGTAAGGCGCCAAAGCAAAATAGGCGACAGAAAAGAGGATCGAGTTACCGATCAGCAGTAACAAAAGCCATTGATTTTCGGGTTTCATATAAGTTCCTTCTTGTATCAGAGTTTGATAGCGCCCACAGGACGAATACGCAAAACCATGCAAGCGCCCACACCAAATGCGGCGTCCATTGCTTCGCGATAAGATGCTACGGAAGAGGAGGGAACAAAGGCTTGAATCGTTCCCGCAAAGCCGCCGCCGTGCACACGCCAAGCAGATTTTTTGCCTGCAAGTAGGCGCTCGGAGAGACAGAGAGCAAGCGAGAGTCCCTGTTCCTCAACGTTTTTGGTGGTATATACATTTTGCAGATAGCAATAGGATGAGCGTCCCGATGCGATCACGTTTGCAAAGAAAGCATCAAGATCACTGTTGGCGAGAGCCTCGGTCTGTTCTGCTACGCGACGGTTTTCCGAGAAGAAGTGCAGGGCACGCAAAATGGCACGGTCGCTGTATTTGTCGCGCAAGAGCGGAATACTTGCAATAAAATTCTCTTCTTCGAGGTCACGCAGAACGGATTTGCCAAAGTAAGCGGCAATTTCCTTCATTTCTTTGGGAACAGAAGCATAATCGTCGGTCAAGTCAGCGTGGTTGCCCCCCGTGTTGGTGATGCAAAGATTGTAACCCGCGCCCGAAATATCTACATCGAGCTTTTTGATGATGGGGGAGGATGGATCTGCAAAGTCAATGGCAACAATACCGCCAACAGCGCAAGCAACCTGATCCATCAAGCCACAGGGCTTGCCAAAAAATACGTTTTCAGCATATTGCGCGATTTTTGCGATCTCAACGTTATCGATTTCTCCGTTATTGTAGATGTGATTGAGAATATTACCAACCATATCCTCAAACGCCGCCGAGGAAGAAATTCCCGAGCCCTTGAGAACATTCGATGTAGTGTAAGCATCAAAGCCACCAACTGCATAACCGCTTTGGCGGAAGCCTGCAACCATTCCCGCAATCAGCTCGTCGGAGTTACCCTCGGGGTTCTCTCGAGGAGATGTGAAAACATTGATATCAATAACGTCCTCGTGAAAGCCCTCGCTCTTAACACGAATGATATCCTCACCGTTGGGGGAAGCGACAGCAATGATGTCAAGGTCGATCGATGCAGCAATCACGCGACCGTGGTTGTGGTCGGTGTGGTTACCCGAAAGCTCACTTCTGCCCGCAACCGAATAGAGCGCGGCCTCGCGGTCAGCACCGTAGAGTGCAACAAAAGCATCGATGGCGGCGGCATAACGTTCTCTTTGCTTTGTCACGGCAGCCTCGCCGTAAATGTAACCCAAACGGCCGTCGTATTCACCACTCATAAGAGCAGACTTGAGGGCATTGATTTTCATAACAGTATTTTCCTTTCTTGGTTGAGGTCGCGCACACTCTTGTGCGCGTATACATATTATCTCAATTTATCATTATACCATAGAACTGACAACTTGTCAATCCCCCCGAACCATTGAAGAAGAAATCTGTTTTTTGCTTAAAAATATCACTTTTTTGTTGTGCCATTTTTCATTTTTCTGCATATCCTGAAAAAAGATAGAATTTTTTAAAAAAATAAAAAGAAATTTTCAAAAACCTATTGACAAATAGATTATAATATATTATAATAATTATAGTATTTATATCGCGCGCGCGCGAAGAAAACCTCAAAAAAGAGGTTTTTTAGGCGTGCAAAAAATTAGAAAGGAGCAAGGCTTAAAGCCTTTCGTGCAATCAAAATGTCAACAAAATTTGTCATTACCGGAAAAAGACCTCTTTATGGTGAAATTGCCGTTAGCGGTATGAAAAATGCGGCTTTGCCGATTTTGTTCGCCACCATTCTCACGGGCGACGTTTGCACACTCGAAAATATTCCGGCTGTTAGCGATATCACCAATTCGCTCACGCTGATTCAACATATGGGGGCACAGGTCAAATACTTGTCACCCACATCCGTCCTTATCAATACTTCGGGCATTCGTCAGGGAACTTCTCCGGACGATCTTGTTCGCAAAATGCGCGGCTCCTCTTATTTGTTGGGCGCCGAGCTTGGTCGCTTTGGCAAAACGCGTATCGCGTGGCCCGGTGGCTGTGATTTTGGCGGAAGCCGCCCCCTCGACCAACACATGAAGGGCTTCCGTGCGCTTGGCGCCAAAACCGATACCGAGGGAGGCTACATCTATGCCGAGGCCGACGAAGGCCTTGTTGGTAACAGTGTTTACTTTGACGTTGCATCGGTTGGTGCTACCGTTAACGTTATTTTGGCATCTGTTTTCGCAAAGGGAACAACCGTTATTGAGAATGCCGCGCGTGAGCCGCATATTGTTGACTTGGCAAACTTCCTCAACGCCTGCGGAGCGAACATCGTGGGTGCAGGTACGTCTGTTATCAAGGTACACGGAGTAGAGGAGCTCCACGGCTGCAACTATACCATCATTCCCGATATGATTGAAGCGGGAACCTATATGGTAGCCGTTGCCGCCACTGGCGGATGCGTGCGCATCACATCGGTTATCCCCAAGCACGTCGAGTCCATCACAAGCAAGCTCTGCGAAATGGGCGTCAGAGTAGAGGAAGAGGATGACGCAGTTGTCGTTATCAGCGACGGAAAATTACAAAATATCAACATCCAAACCGTTTACTATCCCGGTTTCCCAACGGATATGCACCCGCAGTTTGCCGTTCTCCTTTGTATTGCTAACGGAATCGGCAACATCCATGAGGGAGTGTGGCAAAATCGCTTCCGTTATACCGAAGAATTGACCAAAATGGGAGCAAAGATCATGGTCGACACGCAAAATGCCACCATTATCGGCGTAGAGCAGCTCACGGGAGCGGTCGTAAAGGCGACCGACTTGCGCGCCGGCGCGGCATTGGTGATTGCAGGATTGGTAGCACAAGGCGTAACCGAAGTTCGAGGCGTGCACTACATCAAGCGCGGATACGAGAATCTCGTAGAAAAGCTCCGCGGCATCGGCGCCGACATCGAAGAGGTACCTCTCGAGGATCCCACAGCCGACACCACCGCCGCCAAGGCGAACTAAAGAAAAAGACTAAAGCAGAATGAAAACAAAGCTCCCCAAACGAGGAACCACCTTGTTCGGGGAGCTTTTGCGCCTAATTGACAACAAATTCTGCCATTTTCCTTTACAAAAGGAAAAAAGTGTGCTATAATACTCGTATCTGTGAGGCAAGAGTCTCGAATATGTTTTGAAAGAGGGCAGAATTATGAAAGCAATGGAGATAATCAAGCTGATGAAGAAAAAACTTCACATTATCCTCCCAATAGCCGGTGTACTTGTGTGTTCGCTTGTGCTTGTACTCGTTTTGTGCATTCCTAAAAATGATGATCATTCAAACGATTTTACAACAACCGACCCACAGCACGTTCACACCGAAGTGATCGATCCGGCAGTTGCGCCTACCATCTCCGAGGATGGACTCACAGAGGGAAAGCATTGTTCTGTTTGCGGTGAAGTCCTCGTATTGCAAGAAAAAATCCCTGCACTTGGAACCCCCGGCCTTGCTTACGAGGTAAATGAGGACGGTAAAACCTGTACCATCACCGGTATCGGAACTTGTACCGATAGTGTCATTCACATTGGTAGTTATATTGATGGCTATAAGGTTACTGCTATCGGTGACAGTGCCTTTCAAGAATGCACAAATTTAACTAGTGTATCAATTGGTGATAGTGTAGAGACGATAGGTGCTTCCGCGTTCCGCGCTTGTATAAGTTTGAGGAGCATCATGATGGGTGAGAATATAACTCGCATAGAAAGCGGAGCTTTTTTTATGACCAGGCTGGAAAGCGTGTATATCAAAAATCTTACCAATTGGTGTAAAATAGAGATGCCTCGGTTAGGATCTGCACACAACTTGTATTTGAACGGAGAATTGCTAACAGAAGTGGTTACTCCGGACGGTATAACCAAAATTAACGATTCTGTGTTTGGATATTGCACCTCTTTGAAGAAAGTTACAATTGGCGATGACATTACAGAAATTGGCGAGTATGCGTTTTATGGGTGCAGTTCTTTGGTGGAGATAGATATTCCCAATAGTGTAACTAACATTGGTGAATATACATTTTATGGATGCGATTCTTTAACAGGTGTAGTAATTCCAAATAGTGTAACCGATATTGGCGAATATGCATTTTCCGAATGCACCTCTTTAACTAGCATCAAGATTCCTGAAGGTGTAACAAATATTAGTAGATCGATGTTCTCCTATTGTACTTCTCTAACGAGTGTCACATTAGGAAATAATGTTACCGATATTGATAGAGCTGCGTTTACATCTTGCAAAGCTTTAACAAACATAATCATTCCCGAAAGTGTAATCAACATTGGTGATTCTGCATTTTCTAACTGCACTTCTTTAGCAAATATAGTGATTCCCGAGAGTGTGACTAATATCGGTGATCTTGCATTTTATAACTGCACTTCTTTAGCAAATGTCAAAATTCCAAACAATGTAACGAGTATTGGCGCCTCTGCGTTTTATTGTTGCTCTAAACTTACTAATATGGTGATTCCTAACTCTGTAACTAGTATTGGTAGCAATGTTTTTTCTGATTGCACCGCTTTGACAAGTGTGGAGATAGGAAGTGGCGTTACAAATATTGATAATTCTGCATTTCGAAATTGTTCATCTCTAACCAGCGTGCAAGTACAAGCAGATAATACAACTTATCATTCTAACGGAAATTGTTTAATTGAAACAGAAAGCAAAACTTTGATTTTGGGGTGCAACAATAGTGTAATACCAACTGATGGCAGTGTAACCAGCATTGGTGAGTATGCATTTTATAATTGTTCTTCTTTGACAAATATAACGATTTCTGATGGAATAACTGATATCGGATATTCTGCATTTTCTAACTGCACTTCTTTAGCAAATATAGTAATTCCCGAGAGTTTGACTAACATCGGCGATTTTGCATTTGATAATTGCATTTCTTTAACAAATGTCAAAATTCCAAACAATGTAACGAGTATTGGCTACTCAATATTTTCCGGTTGTACTTCTTTGACGAACGTCGTTATTCCTGATGGAGTAACCGAGATTGGTGACTCTATGTTCGAAGATTGTGTTGCTCTAACGAGTATAATAATTCCTAACAGTGTTACCGTTATTGAAAAGGATGCATTTCGAGACTGCATCTCACTTGAAAGTATTATAATTCCCGATTGTATTACTAAAGTCGGTGACTATTCGTTTGCAGGATGCATCTCTTTAACAAATGCAACAATAGGTAATGGTGTTAAAGATATAGGGGGCTGTGCGTTCAGTGAATGCAGTGCTTTAACCGATTTGATAATTGGTAATAGCGTAGAAAATATTGGATATAATGCATTTTGTAATTGTGTAGCATTGACGAATGTAAAAATACCTGAAAGTGTAATTGAAATTGAAGAGTGTGCATTTGAAGGATGTACCTCTTTGGAGAGTGTGAATATACCCGGCAATGTAACTAACATTGAGAGAAGGGTGTTTGAAGATTGCACATCCTTGATGAGTATAATAGTAGAGGCGGACAATCCTGTATATCACTCTGATGGAAATTGTATCATTGAAACAGCAAGCAAAACACTGATTTCAGGCTGCAATAACAGTGTAATACCAGCCGATGGTAGTGTAACGAATATTGGAGATTCCGCATTTTCCGGATGCTCGTCCTTAACCGCTATTGCAATTCCCGATGGAGTAACCAGTATTGGCTTTTCCGCATTTTCTAACTGTTCTTCTTTGGTAAATGTCGTTCTCCCCGATGGAGTAACTAGTATTGACTCTCATGCATTTTATGATTGTTCTTCTTTAATCAATATTGTGCTTCCTGACGGAATCACAAGCATTAGTAATTCTATGTTTCAAGGTTGTTCGTCTTTAACAAGTATCACTATTCCGCAGAGTGTTACGAGTATTGGCGATCGCGTGTTTGCCAGTTGTGCCGTTTTGACAAACGTAGTGCTACCTGATAAAATAACCCGAATAGAGGAATTTACTTTTTATGGCTGTTCTTCTTTGACGAATATTGTAATACCAAGCGGAGTAACTGGAATTGGAGAGCATGCATTTGAAAATTGCACGTCATTGACGAATATTGCAATACCCCACACAGTAACTGGAATTGACGAGAGCGCATTTGAAAACTGTACCGCCTTGACAACTGCGGCAATCGGCGATAGTGTTGTTTATATTGGCAATTCTGCATTTGCCGGTTGTACCTCTTTGTCAAACGTAACGATTGGAAAGAGTGTAGAAAGTATAGGAAGTGGAATATTCTTGAAATGTGGCTCTTTGACAAGTTTAATAGTGGCAGATAATAATCCTGTATATCATTCTAATGGAAATTGCATTATCGAAACGGCAAGTAGAAAATTAGTTTTGGGATGTAATAACAGTGTAATACCTACAGATGGTAGTGTTACAAGCATTGGAGCGAGAGCATTTGCTTATTGCTCTAATTTGACAGATTTGGAGATTCCGGAAGGTGTAACAAATATTTTAGGTGCTGCATTTAATGGTTGTCTTTCTTTGGAGAGTATCATTATACCCGATAGTGTGACGCATATTGGAAATACTGTATTTAATGGTTGCAAGTCTTTAGCGAGCATAACGATAGGCAAAGGTCTAACCAGCATTGGAGAGGCAGCATTCCGAAATTGTGATAATCT
>SVQS01000051.1 GCA_015065205.1 Oscillospiraceae bacterium | reverse complement strand
AATCTGCCTTACGGGATTGTGCAACGTACTTATCGTATTGCTTATCTGTAATCAAACCGGACTCATGGAGTTTTTGGAAATAAGCGAGCTTACCTTCCAAGGTAGGATTTTCCAACAGAGGAGCAGCCATAGCGGAAAGGCTTTGGTAAGGAGAAATTACGGTTTTTGTGGTTGTGGTAGTAACAGAAGTATTGAGTCGAGTGAAAAGGGTATCGTAAACTTCTTTTCTGTTCTTCAGTTTTTTGAACTTGAATTTGTTGTAGGGAACAGTAACAGTGACGCTGGAAGTACCGATATCAATGTCTTGAATAGATTCGAAAGGAATATGGATAACCTTACGTCCCTTTTTGTAGGTAAGGGCAGCTGTGGAAATAACAAGAGTACGCTTGCGAACAAAGAAGATTGCAGAAAGAATTGCGACCAAAACAAGTGCAGCTGCAACGATTACAAGTATATTAATGAGGCCGGAATAGTGGAAGCAGTAAGCATAAAAAGTGTCACACAAGTGTTCTTCGCAACGAGGGGCATTGAAGAATTCAATAGCGACAAAAGAGTAAAACACTGCCAAAGTAAGAGCAGCTACAATAACGAGCAACCAAGGCCAAAAGGTTTTCTTGAAAATGCCCTTTGCTAAGATTTGGGAATCAGTGATTTTAACGGTTTTCTTGTTTTTCATAAAAGGTTAACCTCCAAAAAGAATTTATATACATATATAGTATAACTCTAATTATCCCACTTGTCAAGAGGAAAATGGAAAAGATTTCAAAAAAAGTTTTAAAATTGTTAATTTTGTTTTTGAACGCTCTTATATTCGTCATAGTAGCGGTAATAAGGGCAGGACTGATGCTTTTGTGTTAAAAAGCGTACCATTTCATCTTCATCCAAATTCATTTGGCAGGAGTAAGTATCCCATTCTTCATCGTAATCATAAAATACGCAGTCTTCACAGCTTGACTCGCGTTTTTTTGTGGTTTGTGTCATTTTATCACCTCATTTGCTTCATTATAGCACTTTTTTTACGAATTGTCAATTTTTCACCGAAAAAACATAAAAAAATTGCATAAATTCGTTGACATTTTATTAAAAGCGTGTTATACTGAATGCATCAATAAAAGCATATTTGATGCGATGATCAAAGGATAGAGGCGCGGAATTTATGAGTCGTGCGAGAACATTCTCGGAAAAAGAGGACGCACAAAAGGAAATTCTGCCGAAGCAAATCGAATTTTTTTCCGTCGATTTAGCTGGGGAATGCGGAAATACCGTATTCACTGTCACGAAAGTGGAGAACTATCAATGAAACGTCGATGGGGAGGAAATTTCCGTTTCGTTTTATTGCGTAGCGCTCTGCTGCGCTTTTCTTTTTTCTCTCGCATTGATGGCTGCAAAAGAAAGGAAAATATTATGTCAAAAGTACAAAAAATCACTTTGGCAGTAGCGGCACTTGTTATCATCGTTATGTTGGTGATTGCCGGTGTTACCGGTGGCGCTATGAGCGAAGTCGCGTGTATCGACTGTCACTCTACCGGTTTGGTTGGTGACGAAGCTTGTGAAACCTGCGGCGGCACCGCACAGGTACGCGGAAACTTCTGGGCACTTGTTCCTCCCATCATCGCAATCGGACTTGCACTGATTACCAAAGAGGTGTATAGTTCACTTTTTATCGGTATCGTTTCCGGTGCGCTACTTTACACCAACTTTAACCCTATCACTACTGTTGATGCCGCACTCACCGAGGCTTTGATTCCTGCTGTTAGCGATACGGCCGGTATCTTTATCTTTCTTGTTGAACTCGGAATTCTTGTTGCTATGATCAACAAGGCAGGTGGTTCTGCAGCATTTGGTAAGTGGGCACAAACTCACATCAAAACGCGCGTAGGGGCTATTCTTGCCACTTTCGTGCTTGGCGTTTTGATCTTTATCGATGACTATTTCAATTGCCTCACAGTTGGTTCTGTTATGCGTCCCGTAACAGATGCACACAAGGTATCTCGTGCAAAGCTTGCTTATGTCATTGATGCTACCGCAGCGCCTATTTGTATGATTGCTCCTATTTCCAGCTGGGCAGCGGCTGTTTCCCAGTATGCAGAGGATGGTAAGGGACTGGATCTCTTCATTTCCGCGATTCCTTTCAACTTCTACTCTCTCTTGACCTTTGTGTTTATTATCGGACTTGCGGTTTTGGGCTTTGACTACGGTTCTATGCGAATTCACGAATTCAACGCAAAGAACAACGGAGACCTTTATACATCGGGTGAGAGAGCAGAGTCTCAACCTGTTACGCCTTCCGTAAAAGGAAAGATCATCGATTTGATTTTCCCGATTGCCGTTCTGATCGTTGTTTGTGTATTTGCTCTTGTTTACAACGGCGGCATTCTTGACGGTGAGGATTTCATTACCGCATTCTCGAATACTGACGCAACTGTAGCTCTTCCTTGGGGCGGTATGATCACTTTGGTCATTTCCGTGATCTACTATGCTTGCCGTCGTTCTATGACACTCAAAGAAATGATGGATGCAATTCCTTCCGGCTTTATTGCAATGGTTCCCGCAATCCTCATTCTGACTTTTGCAACTGCGCTCAAGAACATTACCTCTCTTATGGGGGCTAAGTATTTTGTAGCAGATTTGATGAACAGTGCCGCGGCAGGACTCAATCTTTTCCTACCTGCTATTATCTTCTTGGTTGCCTGCGTGCTTGCATTTGCAACCGGAACCTCTTGGGGAACCTTTGGTATTCTTATTCCAATTGTTACTTATATGTTCAATGCAGGCGATCCTATTCTCATCATCAGTATGTCTGCATGTCTCGCAGGTGCCGTTTGCGGTGACCACTGCTCGCCCATCTCAGATACGACGATTATGTCCTCTGCGGGTGCCGAGTGTAACCATCTTAATCACGTTTCTACGCAAATGCCGTATGCTATCACGGTTGCAGGCATCTCCTTTGTAATGTTTATCCTTGCCGGATTCATTCAAAATGCGTGGATCTGCTTGCCTATTGGTATCGTTCTTACTATTGCAACCTTGTTCGTCATCAAAAAGATTGTTGAGAAAAAGGAATCGACCGCGAAGTAAAAAACAAAATGCCCTGCGTGCTTGTGGCACGCAGGGCGTTTTTTGTTAAGTTAAACCATTTCTTCAATATGATAGATGTAATCAAGCGAGCGCAGAGCCTCAATAATTTGACTGTGCGTTTTGTATTTTTTGAGTTCTTGGCTACTGATAGAAATCGAAATGGAATAGACACTAAGTCCTGAATGTTGGTAGGCTGTATTCATCTCAATGTCATCGATTTTCATTCCAAGCTCGCGGATCGTGGTAACAAAGTTTTGAAGATAGGCAATGTTCTTGAGTTCCAAATGTACTTCAAAGTGGTTAGAACGGTTTTTGAAATAACGCTCCAAGCGAGGGAAGACCGAAAGAGTGCAAATGAAGGCAATGTAAGAAACAAGAGTCACCGTATAGAAACCTGCACCGATGCAAAGACCGAGGATGGCGCTTGCCCAAAGAGCAACAGAGGTGGTCAACCCCTTGATTTGACTACGGGAGCTATACAAAATGGAATTGACTGTGATGATGGCAACCGAAATAATACTTGCCGCCGAAAGGAGATAAAGTCCGTTTTCTGCACTTCTTAAAAGGTAGAGGTCAAGTAGCATTGCAATGGTAGTAGCGAGCGAAACGACCATAAAAGTACGCAATCCTGCTGCGTGACGTTTTGTGGAACGCTCAAAGCCAAGGTAAGCAGAGAGTAAAAGGGAAAGCGCGATGCGCAATATAATGGAATAAGGTGTCAAGTCGGCAGCCCAAGAGCCGAGCAGATTAGCAATCGGATCGATCATAACAATTCTCCTTTATTTTTTGTTACTGTGAAGATGACGCATCGTAGGACGCGTGGCAATATAATGCTCTTCGGCAGCCTCATCAAAGGCTTCCTCATTTTCTTCGTTAAAAGTTGCAGTAGCAGGAATCTGTTCTTGAATCTTTTGAATTCTTTCTATCAAAAGTTCAACTTCAGTGCGCGGTTGGTCGCTGGGAGGAAGTTCTTCTTCGGGAACAAGATCTTCGAGTTTGTCGGAGTAGGAACCTGAATAATAAAGTGAAAGCTTTGCACACGCAGGACCAACGATTTCATAAAGAATAGCAGAAGCCAAAATAACGGTTTCAAGTGCAATTCCAATCTCTCCGCCAAGGGCACGTGCTCCCATGGCCGCCAAGGGAATGGCAACGCCGGCTTGTGGAATGAGTGCCAACCCCAAAAGATTGCGTACACGTTTTTCTTTACCTGCAAGTATTGAGCCTGTAAATGCGCCTGCGTACTTGCCGAGAATACGAACGCCGAAGTACAAAAGTCCTACAACGATTAGTGGCAGAGTGCCGATCGAACCGACCGATGAGAAAAGCGTATCCAAACGGAAGTTTACGCTGGAGCGCACAAAGAACAACAAAAGGATGGGGGGGCTGAAGTAGTTGAGCTGTTTGAACAGCTTATCATCGCCCGAAATGTTGATGTAAACAGTACCCATCGACATACAACCGAGAAGTGGGGAGATATCGAAAAGAGCACAAATGCCACAAAAGGCAAACAAAAGTGCAATAGAAATAATCAGACGATTATCGGTCGAGCGTTTTTTGGGCATCAACAGCTTCATGAACAGGCCAAAAAGACCGCCCAAGATCAAAACGCCGAGGTTGGAGAGAAGCGGCATCAAAACGCTGTTTGCCGAAATGCTCTCGCCCGAGCCAAGCGAAACCGCCACCGAGATAGCAATTCCGTAAGCCAAGAGTGCCACGATATTGTCAAGAGCCACCACTTGCAAAAGGGTGTTAACAAAATCTCCTTTGGCTCCCGTTTGACGAATAGTCATCATTGTGGAGGCAGGTGCTGTTGCCGCGGCAAGTGCCGATAACACAATAGAGAATCCAAGTTGTAGATTCAATACAAAGTAAGAAAGTACAAAAATCACGACCGAAGCCGCGCCTGCTTCACAAAGTGTGATCAGGGCAACGCGAGGTCCGTTCTTTTTGAGAATGGAGATCTTAAAGAATTCACCGGTTGTAAAGGAGATGAGAGCCAGCGCGATATCAGAAAGGAAATCCATCCCTTGCACTACGTTTGATGGGATGAGGTCAAGACAATACGGACCTATCAGAATACCTGCTAAAATATATGCGGTTACATTGGGGAGCTTTAAAAGCTTTGTCAGGCGCGTCATTGCAAAGCCGAAGAACAGCATACAAGCAATCGAAATGATCACCGTTGCAACGGGGGGCATTTGTGCCAATAGTTCATGTAATTTGTCCAGCATCAGTCGTCTCCTTTCTGTCGATATAGACATACATTATATCATAATATGAAACAAATGTCAAGTTTTACACAAAAAAAGGTTGTAAGTGCACAAAAAAGGCTGTAAAAACAGCCTTTTTTACTCTATTTATCTTGCCAAGGAAATTCCTCGGCAATTTTTCGCATTTTTGTAATGACCTCGCGAGGTTTCTTTGCACCAAAAATTGAAGATCCTGCAACAATAATGTTTGCACCTGCTTCGGTTACGAGATGTACGTTCTCGGTCTTAATTCCGCCGTCTACTTGCACGTCAAGCTTGAGCCCCATATTTTGTGCATAGCGACGAACCGTGCGCACCTTTTCCAAGGTTTCGGGAATGAGTGCCTGACCGCCAAAGCCGGGAACCACCGTCATGATGAGAGCCATATCGATTTTGGAAAGATAAGGCAAGAGCTTTTCAACGGGGGTTGCAGGGGAGATCGCAACACCGCAACGCATTTCGCGGCGCTTGATGTCCGTAATGGTGGCGTCAAGGTCTTGGCAAGCTTCCAAGTGAACAGTAATAATATCTGCACCGGCTTTTACAAAGTCATCGATGTAACGAAGGGGCTCGTTGATCATCAAATGCACGTCAAAGATGAGATTGCTGCAGGGGCGCAGAGCGGCGATAACAGGCGCGCCAAAGCTGATGTTGGGGACAAAAGCACCGTCCATCACATCCAGATGGAGATAATTGGCACCGGCATCGGCCATTTGCTTGATTTCCGATTGCAAATTGGCGAAATCAGCCGCCAATAAAGAGGGCGCAATGTAAATCATAAACAATCCTTTCTTGCAGAACTGCAGAGTGCGTGTAGAATTTTGTCAAAGTAAAGCGAAACGGCATAAAATACTATCAAGGATTCGTATCACGCGCACGGATAGGAGAGGGAAAATGCAGGAAGTTCGGGTATGTCATCCGATGTGGCGGATACTTTCTTTACGCGCGAAAAAGGAGACAGACGGCGTGTGCCGCAATCCCAAGTCCTTGTCCGGTAAAGCCGAGGTGTTCCTCAGTGGTAGCCTTTACGCTTACGGTATCGGGAGGAAGGCCGAGCACGTTGGTAATATTTTCTCGCATTGCTTGAATATATGGTGCGAGACGCGGTGCTTCTGCTATTACAGTTGCATCGATGTTAGCAATCTGCCATCCTTTTTCGCGTATCAGCTCAGCAGTTCGCAAAAGGAGCAGACGGCTATCAATGCCGGCATACTGTGCATCACTGTCGGGGAAGTGCTTTCCTATGTCACCAAGTGCCAAAGCGCCAAGCAAAGAATCGCAAACGGCGTGTATAAGCACATCTGCGTCCGAGTGCCCCAAAAGCCCCTTTTCATAGGGGATTGTAACACCACCCAGGATCAGATCTCTGTTTGGGACAAGCTTGTGCACATCATAACCATGACCTATGCGAAGATTACACATCACGATTACTTATTGTTTTTGCGATAGTTGAGAACTGCCTCTGCCAGGGGGATATCCTCAACGGTTGTGATTTTAATGTTGCCAATACCACACTCAATCAGATGTACGCGATATCCAAGCTTTTCTATCAGAGTAGCATCATCGGTTGCAGCGAATTTTTCATCCTCTGCCTTGAGCATTGCTGCTTGATAAAGAGCGATATTGAAGACTTGAGGGGTTTGCATTTCCCAAAGGTCCTTGCGGTCAATGGTTTCGGTTGTATTGTGGAAAACGGTTGCGCGTTTTACGGTGTCGGTTACCTTGTGTGCGGCGCAAGCGGCCATTTGGCGGTAGGCACTCAAGCAAACCTTAGTAATTTGCGTAGGCGTTGTAAGGCAACGGGCACCGTCGGCAATGGCGATGAATTTTACTTGATCACTCAACTTTTCAACACCGTTCTTGGCGGATTCCTGACGAGTCTCGCCACCGGCTGCTATTTGAGTGAGTTTGGTAATGCCATATTGCTGCTTAAGTCCTTTGATTTTAGCAAAATCTTCCGGTTTGGCAACCACAACGATCTCGCGAATAAGAGGACATTTTTGATATGCAATCAGAGTATGTGCCAATACGGGAATACCGCCCACGCGATAGAAAAGCTTGTTAACAGTTCCCATACGCTTTGAATCCCCGGCAGCGAGAATAACGGCAGCTGTTGTGGAATCGGGAAGATATCTGTGTACTGTTTCTACAATTTGTTGCAACTTACTCATAGAGAAGTTCCGTCCTTTCAAATCAGTTATGCAATATTGAAAAGAATCAAAGGCTTGATTCAGAGGCTTCGATTTGTGTAATCATATCAACGCGGCGCTGATGCTTGCCACCTTCAAATTCGGCATCGATAAATGCATCAACAAGATCGAGTGCCAAACCCACACCAACCACACGCTCGCCAAAGCAAAGAACGTTAGCGTCGTTGTGTACGCGTGTCAGACGTGCACTGAAGGTATCGGAGCAAGCGGCGGCGCGAATACCGCGGTGCTTGTTTGCAGCCATCGACATACCAATGCCCGTGCCGCAAATGAGGATGCCAAGCTCTGTAGTTCCGTTTTGAATGCTTTTGCAAAGCTCGTGTGCAATTTTGGGATAGTCACAACTGTCGGTTGAATGAGTGCCGACATCGAGAACCTCAAAACCGCGTTCCTCGAGGTGAGTGATAACGATTTTTTTGAGTCCAAAACCCGCGTGGTCACATCCAACGGTAATTTTTTTGTTGTTCATCTCGGTTTCCTCATTTCTATATTCCTGTATCCACACCCAAGCGTTCAGCGCGTTCGCGCTCAGCCTGTGAGAGGCGCAGATAGATAGGGGATAGTGTAATATCGGTACAAAGCTCGCCTGATGCGTGCATTCTTCTTGCAACCTGTGCTACGGAATAAGCGCTTTGATGGCGGTAGCGCTCTGAGATTGGAATAACAGTGTGTGTCAAAATCGGCAAGGTAACATCATACCCGTCCCCACATAACCGAATAGGCTCATCAAATTTTGAGAGCTTTTGGTCAAGCTCGGTGATTGCAATGGCAGAATCGGGCATCAACCTCTCAAGCATGCCATCTTTGGCACGGAATAGAGCAGTATAAACTTGTTGACGTCTTGCATTCATTACGGGGCAGATAAGACCATTGTGGTCACAAAGATTGTATGCAAGGGCCTCCAAAGTGGAAACTCCGGCACAAGGTGTCTCTTTGCCAAAGGTCAAGCCCTTAACGGTTGCCGCACCGATGCGAACACCCGTGAAGGAGCCGGGACCTGCCGCCACTGCAAACAAATCAATGTTTGAGGGGGAGAGTTCAAATTTATCCAATAAAAATTCAACCATCGGCAACAGCGTTTGGCTGTGTGTGTTTCCGTTGTTGAGTGTCAGTTCGCCTAAAAGATGCTCGTCCTCGCAAAGAGCAACAGATGCAACCTTTGCGGTGCTGTCAAGTGCTAAAATTTTCATTATGCACCCTCCTTGCAAAAACAGATGGTAATACGACGGTGATCGGTATTTTCGATATCATCCTTTTCAATCGTTACGCGCACACATTCTGTGGGAATAAACTCAAGAATATTCTCGCTCCACTCAGTTAGGCAAAAGCCATCTCGCATAAGATAATCGTCGAAACCGATGGAAAGCAAATCATCCTCGCTTTCAATGCGATACATATCGAAATGAAAAAGCGAAAGAGGACGTGCTGGATACTCGTTGACCAAAGAAAAGGTAGGGGAGCGCACGGCGGCACCCGGGGTGACCACCGAAGCAAATCCGCGCACAAACGCTGTTTTACCAACGCCAAGGTCGCCAAAAAGCGCAACAAAGCGGGGAAGAGTCGCATCCTGCAAAAGCAGCTTTGCAAGCTCTGCACCGCATTGCTCGGTCTCGGCCGCGCAGGTGGTATAAACTTTGCTTGTTTCTCTCATACTGGTTCCTCGATTTTTATGCGTGTAGACATAACTTCACAATTATATTATAACACGCTTCATTTCTTTTGTAAAGAGGTTTGTATCAAATTATTTCCTCAATAACTGTTATTTTTTCTCGTTTTTCTTTGCATCACGCATATCGGGAAGGCTTTGGCGAGACCCATCGGGATACTGAATGACGGTGTTCTCCAAAATCCCCGTAAAGCTTGCACGAAATTCAGCAATGTATTCGGCGCGCAGAGCCTTTTGTTCGGCTATTTCTTCTTCATTCAGTCCCACTTCTTTGGACTTTTTTGCCAGTTCGTTGATGCGAGCAATTTTTTCTTTTTCCATATTAGCTCCTTATATCAAGATCAAATCATAAAAATCGTTCCAACGTCACACAAACTATTATCGGAAAGATTAACAATACTCAAACCGTGTGTTTTGCAAAAACATTCAATTTTTTTGGCATCGGGATGCCGAAAAAGATCACCGCAAAAGAAAACA
The DNA here is from genome assembly GCA_015065205.1 of Oscillospiraceae bacterium. Lineage (GTDB taxonomy): Bacteria > Bacillota > Clostridia > Oscillospirales > CAG-272 > UMGS1865. The sequence continues at coordinate 1,255 of SVQS01000051.1, read as the reverse complement.
GTGTTCATTTCTCCGCGCGGAGCGAAGCTTGCACACCCACCGATAAAGCCATAGTCGTATCCTAAAAGGGATATGTGTCCTTCGCAGATTTGCAAAAGGTCAATTCCGCACGCTTTTGCCGCTGTTGCAATCGAAGCATTGGACGTAATGAGTGCATGATTGCCAATTGGCACAGCAGAACATTTTGTATATCCCTGATTGACGTGGCAAGGGGTCAATCCAAGAGAGAGCAATTCCTTGGCCACTGCTTTTGTGTTGCAAAACAGATGCTTACCCAATAGCAAAGCATTGAGGAGAACATCTTGGGGATATTCATTTCCATATTCTTTTTCAATATACCGAATTGGAGCACCGTACGCAGAAGAGATTTCTTCTAATTCTTGCGTGGCAATCTCATAATAGCTTTTGGTGCAAAAGATTGCATCGGGTGCGAAGAAGAGAAGCATATCGGGGTGTGATGCCACGGGCTCCGGCAAATTCGGATGCGGCGGCAGACGAAGTGTGCGATGGCCTAACTGTGCCAAAGTTTCCTCCGCCTCTTTGGGGAAGGTGTGATTTGTGATTGCAAGCATATCAATCTCCTAAAATAAAGGGCAGACACGCTGTGTCTGCCTTACTTTATTTGCACATTCAGATTAAGCCTTCTTCATGGTGCGCAGGCAACGAGAACAAACGTAGATTGCTTTGCTGCCTTCCAACTTTACCTTGCGGATGTTGGGCTTCCAAGTTCTGTTGGTTTTACGATGGGAGTGAGAAACGTTCTGACCGAACACAACGCCCTTACTGCAGATACAACATTTTGCCATTTTAGCGACCTCCTTAAGACTTGCTCCTACCGGAAAAATGGTGGCAGAGCTGATTCCATACTTCAAACGACAACTATTATAACACACATTTTTCAAAAAAGCAAGAGTTTTTTTCGATTTTTTTATAATTTTTTTATCTTTTTTGCCATCAAAGGCATATTTTTTCAAAATTCTTACCCATTTGCGTGCGGACAGAGCGTACCTATACATTTTTTGCCGTCGTTACCCGTTATGTAAACGGTATGAAGCTGTGCTTGTAAAGAATGGAAAACAGGGCAAGCGACCTCCACAAAGGTATCGGTATGTCCCGTCATAATGCCATTGGCGTAAGTTTCAAACAAAACCTCCACAGCGGTGTTGGTGTAAGAGTCAAGGACTTCCTTTTGTATTTTTGCCTGCACTTCGCTCAATTCGCGAACGCGTCGATGTCGAATTTCTTCAGGAACTCT
>SVQS01000050.1 GCA_015065205.1 Oscillospiraceae bacterium | reverse complement strand
CGCTTTGTCAACCGCTATTTTTCAATGAGGGACGGTGAGTAGTCCTATACCGTCTCGGGGGCAGGCTTGCAATCGGGTATCCCACTCTTTATGCAGTATAGCGGAACAGGATATCATCCATCTCTTCGTATTTTGGGGGATTGGGGAAGCACCTTGTATCTGATTCAAAAGATTGAAAACGAGAAAGGAACAAACAACAATGGATAAACAAATGAAACGAAACAAAATATGCTTCGGTTTGGGAACCGTGGGTAGAGACGCACTCTATTCTTTGGTTAGTATGTACCTTTTGGTGCATTTGACCGACGTAGTCGGCTTCTCGGATGGCGGACTTGCCGTCATTGGTATTATGCTAACGCTGTTTGGTATCTTTGATGCCGTTATCGACCCATTTGTGGGAGCTGTCGTTGACAGCACCAAAACAAAATGGGGCAAATTCAAGCCATGGATCCTCATTGGTATGATTGGCACAGGTATTCTTTCTGTACTGATGTTCCATAATATTCGCATGGGAGAGACGGCTCATATCGTACTTCTTGGCGTTACATATTTGCTTTTCAGCATCTTTTTCTCACTCAATGACATCGCGTACTGGTCGCTGATGCCCGCCATCTCCAAGGACCAAAAGGTGCGCGAGGGCGTGGGTGCATTTGCAAGAATTTGCGCAAACGTCGGTATGTTTTCTATGGTTTTGATCTATCTTAACGTTCCGTCCATGTTCTCGTTCTTGAATATGAGCGACCGCGACGTTTATTTTATCTTCGCTATTATTACCGCCCTCATTATGTGGGCATTCCAAAGTGTAACCCTCTTTGGTGTTAAAGAAGATAGAAGCCGCCTCGAAAAAGAGGAGAGAACAACTCTCAAGGATCTTTGGCGCGCCCTTATCGGTAACGACCAGCTTATGGTTACCGCTGTTTCGATGGCACTCTTCATGATTGGTTATTGTACTACCACCGCGTTTGGTACTTACTATTTCAAGTATGCCTACGGTGATGAGGGAATGTATATGGTATTTGCCGCCGTTCTTGCCGTTGCACAGCTGACAGCGCTTTCGGTTTTCCCCTTGTTCCGCAAAAAGTTTACGCGCAAGCAGCTCTACACTGGTTCTATGATTTCAGTAACTATCTCCTACGTTATCTTCTTCCTCTCCTTCGAGTGGTTGCCTCTGATTGTAATCGCGGGCTTAGGACTTTTCTTTGCACAGGCATTCATTCAACTTTTGATGCTTCTGTTTCTTGCCGATGCCGTTGAATACGGTGAATGGAAGCTTGGTAAGAGAAACGAAGCCGCAAGCTTTGCCGTTCAGCCCTTTATCAATCAGTTTGGCGGCGCGGCAAGTAAGGGTATTGTATCCTTTACGCTCATTATTTCGGGTATCAATATGATTGCAAACGACATTGCAGCAAACCCTGCAAACGAGGCAGAAATCATAGCAACTATGCCGGAATTGGCTGTTTGGATCATGAAGATCTCGATGATGATCCTGCCCCTTATCTGCATCCTTATCGGCTTCTTCCTTTACATCAAAAAGTTCAAGATTGATGAAGAGACCTATGCAAATATTCTCGCTGATCTGAAGGCGAGAGAAGAAGCTCAAATCGAAAGCGAAGCAAATGGCGATACACAAAAAGAATCACATTCTATCGATTCAACTTCCAATAACAACTAAAAAAGAAGTGCCTGCAAACCAAAGGATTGCAGGCATTTTTTGTATATGGAACTATTTTATTCGGAATCTTTTTTGCAAACGCACAAAATACAGTGTAATAAGTTTTGTCAAGCAAATATCATAAAGGACAAATGAAAGAACGGCAAGCCCCACAGTTGTGGCAATCATAATCCAACCGCCCGAGCTTTCCAAAAGATCGGGCAAAAAGAGTCGCATAACTCCCCAAATGATGCCAAGCGAGACAGCAAGCACGCCCATTTTGAGTGCCCAAGCAGGTAGACGTGCCATACGGCGTTCGATTTTTTGCTTGATGATAGGGTAATACCCCGTCAGAAGCGCATAAAACAGCACAGGTGTTTTGAGCGGCAGAAGCAAGAGCGCAATCACAGAAGTTACAATCCATATCAGCCACGGGTAAACACCGCCTATTTCAATTACTGCGTAAACCGTTAAAAGGGAAGCGATTACGGAAACGGTGAGATCAAGCACCTCAATAAGCGAGCCAAGTCCCAATATCACTACGCCAAGTGCACAAAGCATTGCGCTAACGGTCAAATACTTGATCTGTTGGGAGTTTTTTTTCGACATAGCGTCCCCCGTATCAGCAGCAACGAATCAGGTCGCCACCCATCATCTCGCAACAGCAGTCGGCACAAATGAGTTGAGAGCAGCAGTTGCAGGTGTCGTCGCTTCTCGATGCTGTATGATATCCGTAACCGTATCCCGCTGTTTGTGAGCGAAGCTGGTCGCGTGCGGCGCGGTATTCGTTGTTATAAGGATCCATCGCGCAGGCGCGGTCAAACATATTTTGGGCGTCAGTAAAGTAACCGCGCTTGTAAACGGTGCAACCCATAAGAAAGAACCATTCGGCATTTTGCATTGTGGGGGGCATCGAACGCAAAATTTGCTCGGCTTGCAGAATCTCATTATTGTTAATAAGGCGGCGCACCTCGGCAAAGCGAGCATCGCCGGAGGAGGAGTTGGCACCCGGATTGCCATTATAACGATAGTCACCGCTATTCTGCGTCTGTCCACCGCCGGCGCGCATTTTTTGAATTTCCTCGTATGCCGCATTGACCTCTTTCATCTTTTCGCTTGCAAGGTCAGCGAGGTCACTATCGCGATATTTATCGGGGTGATATTTCCGCGCCAGATCGCGGTAGGCTTTTTTTACTTCTTCGTCGGTGGCGTTGGGGGATATCCCCAACACTTCATAAGGATTTTTCATTTTTGTCGGTTTCACCTTTCCAAGCTTTTTCCAAAATGAGGTCAGCCGCTTTCGGCAGACCGAGATAAAGAATGTTACAAAGAATTTCCCTAATCTCAGTGGTGAGGAAGTTGTCTATGAGTAGGAATGCCCCCTCGGCATCGCTCAAATAACGTTTGAGAGAGATGGCAATGCTGTCGGCGTTCTCTTTTGTCATTTGGTCACCAAACAGACGCACAAAGGGGTTGAATGAGCCACCTTTAAGATCATCGCGGTAGTCATCGGCGGCATCGACAAGGTAAATCCAATGCCCGATAGCACGACCAAAGGTCGTTGCAATACGTGCCTCGACGCCAACGAGCCCCTCGGAGCAAACAGTCGCCATCAAATTACCAAATATGCTTGCGGGAGCGTCAGCACTTGGCGGTGCGGTCGTGTCCTTTTCATATTTTCGCAATTCTTGCAAAAAAGATCTCACAGTCGCATCCAAGGTAGGATAACGGCGCTTTGCGCGGCGGTAAGCCGAAGAAAAGATTCCCGAAGCCAAGCGTGCACGCAGCTTTTTGAAGCCTTTTTCATCATCTATATCATCGCGGCATTTGTGATAGGTGAGAATGGCAGAGGCATCCGCACAGTATGCAAGCGTGGGGGAGTCGGTCGCCATATTTCTTTTTTTCAAAGGGTGAACGAAGCAACGCTTTTTTTGCAGCTCTAACTTTTCGTTTGTCAAAGACATACGAAAAGCCGCTAAAAAAGCAAAATCGTAGCTGAGCGAGAGGCGAGAGCATTGACCGGTGCATTTACCCATCTGGCGGCAAAGACCGCAATAGATGGCGCGATAGCATTCACTGTCACGCAAGCGCAACTCGGGTGCATCGGTGCGAATGTAGCCCAGCATTTCCTCACTCCTTTCAAAAAGTTTACCCTCATTTATATATCATAACGCATTTATTTGTAAATTGCAAGAATATTGTGTGTTTTTTTGCGAAACTTTTTCTCACTTATGCATTTTTTGGGAAGAAAATAAAAAAATCCAAAAAAAATGCAAAAAATCTCTTGACAAATGGGGGAGAATGGTGTATAATAACACAGAAAACAAAGCAGAGCTCTCCGCTCTCACCCATCTGCCGAGGGCAGTACGGTTAATAAAAGCCTTTCTACCGTTCTTGGGAGCGGTAGTTGTGCCGTGCGGAGACCTGTGTCTTGTACGGTTATTTTTTTATTTCGCTTGGAGGTGTTTAACTATTAGCGCAAAAGAGAAAGAAAACCTGCTGAATGAGGAAATTACTGCGAAGGAAGTACGACTGATCGGTGCCAATGGCGAAACGCTTGGTATAATGAGCTCCGACAAGGCATTGGAAATTGCGTATGACCAGGGTATGGACCTTGTTTTAATGTCAGGGCAGGCTGTCCCCCCCGTATGCAAAATTATGGACTACGGCAAGTTCCGTTTTGAGCGTGAAAAACGCGAAAAGGAAGCCAAAAAGAAGCAGCAGACCATTGAGCTTAAAGAAATTCAGCTTTCCTGCCGCATCGATACCCACGATTTTGAAACAAAAGCAAACCACGCACGCCGCTTCCTCAGCGACGGCAATAAGGTGCGCGTTGTTATGAAGTTCAAGGGTAGAGAAATGAGCCATATGAGCATTGGTAAAGAAATCCTTGAAAAATTCGAGGCTGCTTGCTCCGAGCTTGGCACTGTTGATAAAAAGCCGGTTCTCGATGGCAGATTTATGAGCATGGTTATCTCCCCCGTTAAGGCGAAATAATCCAAACCGTACCACAATACTATTAACCACAGTATATTATACTTCGACTTCGGTCGAAAGAGAAAAGGAGTTAGAAAAATGGGAAAAGTCAAAACACATAAGGCTTCGGCCAAGAGATTTTCCGTTACTGCAAACGGCAAGGTCAAAATGTTCCACACCTCTCACCGTCACAACACCGGTAAAAAGGATGCCAAGAGAATCAGACATCTGCGTTCCAGCGCAATGGTTCAGGGTAAGATGGCAACCAACATCAAGACATTGGTTCTGAAGTAATAAGAAAGGGAGGAATTGAAAAATGGCAAGAGTTAAGGGCGCAATGATGACGCGCAAGAGAAGAAAGTCCACACTTAAGGCTGCCAAGGGCTATTGGGGTGCAAAATCCAAGCACTTTAAGATGGCTAAGCAGGCCGTAATGAAGAGCGGCAACTATGCATTTGTTGGCAGAAAGCAAAAGAAGAGAGATTTCCGTTCTCTCTGGATCACCAGAATTTCCGCACAGGCAAAGGTTAACGGAATGAACTATTCCACCCTTATGCACGGTCTGAAGGTTGCAGGCATTGAGCTCAACCGCAAGATGCTGGCTGAGATTGCAGTTTCCGATAAGGAAGCATTCGCAGCTCTCTGCGCACAAGCAAAGGCAGCGCTTTAATTGTGATAAAAAACCCGATGGTTTCATCGGGTTTTTGTCATACATAGATGTTTTTTGATCTCGCATTTTGGCTTATAAAAGAGTGCAAAATGCATCAAAAGGAGAATAGAATTTATGCTTTTTACCGGGGAAATCATCCGTTCCAGACAAAACAAAAACATCGTCGAGCTTTGCAAGCTGACCGACCGAAAAGCACGCGAGGCAAGTCGAAAATTCCGCTTTGACGGCATTAAATTGCTCGAGGAAGCCATCAAAAACGACGTAAAGATCTGCGCCGTCTTTTTGTCGTCCTCGGCGCAGGAACGTGTGCTTGGCGGACTGTGTGCGCGCTTCGGTAACTCTTATGAGGACAAAATAGAGAAGTGTTTTGTGGTGTCGGATGATATTTTTGATAAAATTTCTGAAGAAAAATCGCCCGAAGGCGTAATAACTATTGCAAAATATATTGACAAATTGCAAAAAAATGCTACAATATATAATAGCGTTCATTTTTCACAGATGAAAAACGAGCAGATCGTGCTTCTTGAATCGGTGCGTGATCCATCTAATGTAGGAGCCATCATCCGTTCGGCTGCCGCCATCGGCATTGACCGCTTAATTTTGAGTGCAGATTGTGCCGATATTTATCATCCAAAAGCAGTGCGTGCCTCAATGGGCACACTGTTTAATCAGAGCATCGATCGTGTAAGTGACCTCGCCGCAACAATAACCGAATTACGCGAGAGCGGTCGCCGCGTTTTTGCCGCCGCACTTGACGAGAGAGCTCTGCCGCTTGGCAGATTTGAGATTCTTGCGGGTGATGCCGTTGTTATCGGTAACGAGGGGCACGGGCTATCAGAAGAGGTGATAAATGCTTGCTCGAATAGTGTTATCATTCCTATGAGTGAGCGCGCCGAATCCTTTAACGCAGCCGTTGCGGCTTCCATTTTGATGTGGGAGTTTGGAAAGGGCAAATAGATTTAATTTTGGATTTTGAAAGAGAGGGGAACAGGATATGAAGAGCAAGGACACTTTGTATTGGATATGGCTTTCGGAAGCGATTGGCGCAGGCTCTTCTGCTTTCCGTCGCCTCATCTCTCTTTTTGATACACCTTTTGATATCTTTCGCGCTGAAGAGAGTGAGCTCGAACAAGTCCCAAACTTAACGGAACGCGCCAAGAAAGCACTCTGCGACAAAAGCCTGGGGCGTGCCAGCGAAATTCTCGACCAATGTCAACGGGAGGGAATCGGTATCTTAACTTATGACGAGGATGCTTATCCGCGCGCTTTGCGCGAGATTCAAAAGCCGCCTATGCTTTTGTATTATCGGGGCAATTTGCCCGATTTCAATCGCAATCTTTGCGTGGGCATTGTGGGAACACGCAGTATGAGTGCATATGGAATGCGTCAAGCGTATAAAATGTCGTATGAGCTTGCCTCTGCGGGCGCACTTGTCGTCAGCGGTATGGCAAAGGGCATCGACGGCGTTGCCGCGGCTGCCGCACTCAAGGCGGGCGGCACAACCGTTGCAGTGCTTGGCTGTGGCGTTGATGTTGTTTATCCCACGCACCATCGCAATTTGAGTTTTGAAATTGCAAAAACGGGAGTTATTCTTTCGGAGTATGCACCCGGAGCGCGCCCAAACAACTATCACTTTCCAATGCGCAACCGCATCATCAGTGGCTTGTCACAAGCTACGGTTGTAGTCGAGGCGGGCATTGGAAGTGGCTCATTGATTACCGCTAAGGATGCTATCCTGCAAGGTCGCGACGTTTTCGCGATTCCCGCAAATGTAGGCAGTAAAGGAGCAGATGGTACAAACGGTCTTTTGCGTGACGGAGCCAAAATGGCACTCTCCACCGAGGATGTCTTGGCGCCCTATCAGTACACTTATGCCGAGTCGCTCAAGCTAGAGGCGTTCAAGGCGAGCAGGGCTTTAACAGATATTGACCTCGTACATCTCTCAGATCTCGGCGTTATTGAGCTTTCGACCAACGCGCCGGGTGAGACAAAAATGAGCTTGAATTCTTCGGCACCGACACAAAAAGAGAAAAAGCCGGCAAAACCGCGCACGTCTTCCGGCAAGTCCGCAAAGTCTTCGGCAAAGCCGAGCGAACCCAAAGAGGAAAGGGAAGTGCCGCCCCAACTTTCGTCTGTCGGACGTGCACCTATTCCCGAGGCAACACTGACAACACTTACGCCGGCACAAAAAGCAATTCTTGAGGCCATACCCGATGACGGCACGCTTTCCACCGACGCGATTTACGCGCTTGAGCAACCGCGAGCCGACCTTATGGCCGCGCTTACCATGCTTGAGATTATGGGGCTTATTCAAAAGCTGCCCGGGTCTCTTTACAAAAAGGCATAATTTGATTTTGACAACGAGTACACGAAGAAATATACAGAACCGAACCACACGAAAGGAACGAAAACAGAATGGCAACTAATCTGGTGATATTGGAGTCCCCTTCAAAGGCGTTGACCGTTAAGGGCTATCTCGGAACCAACTACAAGGTAATCGCTTCTATCGGTCACGTACGTGACCTTCCCAAGAGCACACTTGGTGTAGATATCGAAAACGACTTTGAAGCACATTATATCAACATTCGCGGCAAGGGGGACCTGATCAAGGAGATCCGAAAGAGCGCGAAATCAGCTAACAAAATCTTTCTCGCAACCGACCCTGACCGCGAAGGAGAGGCTATTGCATGGCATCTCGCCGCGGCACTCGATATTCCTGTAGAAAAGACACAACGCATCTGCTTCAATGAGGTTACAAAGTCTGCCGTTAAGGCGGCTATCAAAAAACCCCGACAAATCGATATGAACCTTGTCAATTCCCAACAAACGCGCCGCATTCTCGACCGCGTTTTGGGATACAAGCTCAGCCCTCTGCTTTGGAAGAATATTAAGAGCGGGCTCAGTGCAGGTCGTGTACAGTCGGTAGCAACTAAAATTATTGTTGAACGCGAGGAAGAAATCCAAAAATTCGTTCCCGAAGAATATTGGACCATTGAAACCCAACTGACAGGTCCCGACGGCAAAACCTTCCGCGTACACTTTGTGGGCAACGAAGAGGGCAGGGTAGCTCTTTCGAGTGAAGCGGAGGCAAAGGCTGTAGCCGAAGCCGTTAACGGCAAGCCTTACACCGTAGCATCCGTCCGTCGTGCAAGCAAGCAAAAGAACCCTGCGGCACCCTTTACCACATCCAGCTTGCAGCAGGAAGCATTCCGCAAACTCGGCTTCCAATCTCAACGCACGATGAAGGTAGCGCAGGAGCTTTATGAAGGTGTTAACCTCGGCTCCGAATTTGGTGGCACCCAAGGTCTTATCACCTATATGCGTACCGACTCGGTTCGCGTTTCTGCTGATGCACAAAATGCTGCACGTGAATTTATCGTGAGCAAATATGGTGCACAGTATTGTCCCGAAACGACAAGAGCTTATAAATCTCGCGCAGGTGCACAGGATGCGCACGAAGCGATCCGTCCCTCTCGTGTAGAGCTTGAGCCTGCGCTCATCCGCCGTCAGCTGACTGCCGACCAATTTAAGCTTTACAAGCTTATTTGGGAGTGCTTTATCGCAAGCCAGATGGAGTCGGCAACGCTGAACACCATCAGCATCGATTTAAATGCCGCAGGCTACCTCTTCCGCACCAGCGGATATTCGGTTGCATTCCAAGGTTATATGGCTGTTTATGAGGCCACCGAGGAAACCAACGCAAACGATCACGAACCAAAGGCTATCAAGGATATTCGCCTGCCCGAGTTGGAAATGGGCGATGAGCTCTCGGCTGGGGATGCAGAGTTGACGCAGCATTTTACCGAGCCCCCCGTAAGATACAATGACGCATCTCTTATCAAGATGCTCAAGGATCTCGACATCGGTCGCCCCAGCACATACGCTACCATCATCAGTACCATCATCACGCGTAACTATGTTAAGCGCGAGGGTAAGGCATTTGTTCCCACACCTCTGGGTATGATCACAAATCAGTTGATGGAGCAGAATTTCCCGACTATCGTTGACTATGGCTTTACTGCCGAGATGGAGCGCGACCTCGATAAGATCGAAGAAGGCGATGAAGAAATGCTTGCAGTTCTCAAAAAGTTCTGGGCAGACTTCTCCCGTCAGTTGGAAGAAGCTGAGAAGAACATTGGTAAAAAGAGCATTGAAATTCCCCCAGAGGAGACCGACATCATTTGCGAAAAATGCGGTAGCCGTATGATCGTTCGCAACGGTCGTTTTGGCAAGTTTGCCGCTTGCCCCAACTATCCTACCTGCCGCAACACTAAGCCTTTGACTCCTCCCGAGGCAGAGAAGCCCGAGGAGATTGAGACTCTTTCCGAGGAAGAAAAGGAGCCGGCAAAGAAAGCGCCCGTCATCGCTGATTTCAAGTGCGAAAAGTGCGGCGGCGATATGGTTCTTCGCACGGGTAAATTTGGTAGCTTCTATGCTTGTGCTCGCTATCCCGAGTGCCGCTTCACCAAGGCGCGTGTGAGAGAAGTTGGCGCAAAATGTCCCAAGTGTGAAGCGAAAATTGTAACCAAGTACGGCCGCAACCGCACCGTTTTCTATAGCTGTGAGCGTTATCCCGAGTGCGATTTCTCCTCTTGGGACGTTCCCACCAATGAGACCTGCCCGCAATGTGGAAAGATGCTCTTCCGCAAGAAGGGCAAGAGCTTGCTCGTTTGCCACGATGAGGCTTGTAAATACAGCCGCGAAATTCCCGCAAACGCAAAAGAGCAAAGCGAAGAATAATGAGTATGCCGCGTATCAACATTTATGGCGCAGGGCTTGCAGGCTGTGAGGCAGCCTGGCAAGCCGCGCAGCGCGGTGTCAAGGTAAGGCTCTTTGAAATGAAGCCACACAAAATGACACCTGCGCATCATTCGGATGGTTTTGCAGAGTTGGTTTGCTCCAATTCCTTGCGCTCCGATTGTGTTTCCAACGCAGTAGGGCTCCTCAAAGAGGAGATGCGCCGTTTTGATTCCCTGATTATGCAAGCGGCAGATGCTACGCGTGTTCCCGCGGGTTCGGCGTTGGCCGTTGATCGCACCAAATTTTCACAGTATATCACCGACTGCATCCGCAACCACCCCAATATTGAGGTGATTGAAGAAGAGGTCTCTGACCTTGAAGAGGGCATAGTAACCGTCATCGCTACGGGACCCTTGACCTCGGATGCAATGGCACAGTTCATTACAGGCGAGCTCGGCTGTGGCAAGCTGCATTTCTTTGATGCCGCCGCGCCTATCGTCGATGCCGCCACCATCAATATGGACGTTGCCTTTTTAGCATCCCGTTATGATAAGGGCGATGCGGACTATATCAACTGTCCGATGAATAAAGAGCAATACGATGCTTTTTGGCAAGCCCTTACAACGGCTGAAGAAGCCGCACTCAAAGAGTTCGATAAAGAAAGTCAAAAGAACGTCAAGGTCTTCGAGGGCTGCATGCCCGTTGAGGTAATGGCCAAGAGAGGCTATGATACTCTGCGCTACGGACCTCTCAAACCCGTGGGACTGATTGATCCACGTGTGGGTGAGGAGTTCTATGCTGTCGTACAGCTTCGCAAGGAGAACCGCGAGGGAACGATGTTCAATCTCGTTGGTTTCCAAACACACCTGACTTTCCCCGAACAGAGAAGGGTGTTCCGTATGATTCCCGGACTTGAGAACGCGGAGTTTTTGCGTTATGGCGTGATGCATCGCAACACATATCTCAATTCCCCCGGGCTCTTGGATAATACCTATGTAATGAACACACGCCCCGATGTCTTT
>SVQS01000049.1 GCA_015065205.1 Oscillospiraceae bacterium | reverse complement strand
GCTTGCCCTGTTGGCGCTCCCCAGGAAGCATAATACATCTTTGCTACCTAAGAGCGAAGCGGGCGGTGCTTTTTACCGTTCCCCTTCGCTCTTACAATTCTACCAAGGAGTCGAAGTATGACAGATCCTCCTCTTCCCTCACCTCGTCTTTTTGATGATGAACGGTTCGATACGGTAAACGAACAGATCAGACTGATTCAAAAAAAGCAAGGACTGACCTTTGGAACCGATACATTTTTGCTTGCGGCCTTTGTAAAGTCTGCACCTAAAACGCACGCCGTCGATTTGGGAAGCGGCACAGGTATTCTTCCCTTATTGCTTTTGGCAAAGGGAAAGGTCAAATGTGCAACTGCGGTTGAGGTTCAACCCGCTTTTGCCGATTTGATTGCACGAAATGCCGCTCTCAACGGCTTTTCCGATAAAATCTCCCCTTTATGCGCCGACGTACGAGATATACGCCCCGAGAATATCGGCGGCGAGGTCGGTTTGGTCCTTTCCAATCCGCCCTATATGAAATGTACCTCGGGCAAAAGGAATGAGAGCGATGAAAAATACATAGCCCGCCATGAGGTTTGCGGCAACATTGCCGATTTTTGCGCGTGTGCCGCGCGACTCCTCAAGCACGGCGGAAAATTTGTTTGCGTTTGGCGCCCCGACAGATTGACCGATCTGCTTGGAGCAATGCACGACTCTCGACTTGAACCAAAGCGAATGACCTTTGTTCACGCCGATGCCGAGAGTGAGCCTTGCAGTGTACTGATCGAAGCCGTCAAGGGCGGAGCCCCCTCGGTACGCATCTCCAAACCGCTCATTTTGTATCAAGCACAAGAAAAAAACGAAAAAGCACGTCGCCTAACCGAGCAGGCAAAAAAAATATATGACACTTGCAGCTTTGATGATTAATTTTTACCATATCTGCAAAAACTGAACATTGAACATTATTAACAAATATAAATCAAACACAATTAAGGAGGACAAAAACATGAAAAAGAGCACCGTTGCAAAGTGGATCATCGCATCCGTAGCAGTCACCGCTGTTGCCGCTTTTGTTGCAGGCGTAGCTTTTGAGCTCAGAGCCATCAGAAAGCTGACCGTTGACATCGACAACGATGAGGAGCCCCAAGCAGACGACCTTCTCGAGGAAGAGGTTGCCCCCGAGGTTGCCGAAGAAGTTGCTGAAGAAGTTGTAGAAGAAGCTTAATAACACAAAAGGTAAGCAAAAAGAGAACCGCTTGCGGTTCTCTTTTTGCCTATTGCTGAACAGATGGAACATATCAAACGAATTTTGAGTTATACGCGCAGGGCTTTGGATGACTATGGGATGATAAAGCCCGGAGATAAGATTGCTGTGGGGGTTTCCGCCGGAAAGGATTCGCTCACGCTTTTGTGCGCCATGGCAGAGCTGCGCCGCTTTTATCCCGTTCCATTTGAGCTGGTTGCCATCACCGTGGACATGGGCTTTGAAGGTGGAATGGACTTTTCCCCCATTCAGGCGCTTTGCGACGAATTGAACGTTCCCTATCATATTACAAAAACCGAAATTGCGAAAATCATTTTTGACATTCGACAAGAAAAATCGCCCTGTTCTCTTTGCGCCAAGATGCGCCGCGGTGCACTCCACCGAGCGGCAAAGGACCTCGGCTGCAACGTAGTCGCCCTCGGTCATCACTTTGACGATGCCGTTGAGACCTTTATGCTCAACCTCTTTTTTGAGGGACGTCTTGGCTGCTTTTCGCCGGTGACCTACTTGTCGAGAATGGACATTACACTCATTCGCCCGATGATCTACATGCCCGAAAAAGAGGTGCGCTACTTTGCCAACAAGGTGGACTTGCCCGTTATCAAATCCCCCTGCCCGGCGGACGGAAACACGCAACGCGAGGAAATGAAGCAACTGCTTGCAAAGCTTGACCGCGAGCACAACGGACTACGTTATCGCATCTTTGGCGCGATGCAGCGCGGCGAGATCGACGGCTTTAAAATCATGCCCGGAATGCAAGGCATTAAGGCGTATGAAGAAGAGGGCGTAGAGGAATAAAGCCGATACGCAGTTTTGCAAAGCAGGGGCGAAGAGATTGCTTGCAATCTCGTGGCGGCTTGCCGCCTTCCATCAGGTCGTCCGCTAAAAACAAACGATTATCACCAAATGAACAATCAACCTGTCATTCTGAGCGAAGAAAAACGCCTGCGTTTTGCGAAGTCGAAGTTTTGTTGAGGGAGTGAGCCGCTCGCGGCGACGATCCGATACAAAACCGAGGAGCGAATGCGACGCAGGGATATGGTTTAGAGTTTGGGTGGCTTGCTACAGCAAATGTAACATTCCAGCCACAAGCCACCGAGATTTGTAGCCATATCCCGCTTCGCCAAAGGGCTCGCTCTTTTGCTCGTTCGCTTACGCTCAACCCGCAAAAGTTCGACTTCGGGCGGTGGTCGTACACACCGCCCTCCGCTCAGAATGACATACAGAAATAAACAAATAGGTGATCCTATGTATTACGTTTATATCCTCGCCAGCAAGGCAAATGCAATGCTATATATTGGCGTAACAAACAATTTGGCGCGCAGATTGCGCGAGCATAAAAATGGAGAAATTGAGGGTTTTACAAAAACCTATGGCATATACAAGCTCGTCTTTTTTGAAGAGTTCTCCGATATCAACGATGCCATCGCCTGCGAAAAGCGGCTAAAACGTTGGACACGCGAAAAGAAAAATTCTCTTGTTGAAAGTAAAAATCCTAATTGGAACGATCTTGGCGAAGGCTTTGTTTAAATCTTGTAAAGTTTTAGAAAGGAAAAATCAATGTGAAAAACACCTATCAAGGAATCAACATTTTAATTGTTGTTTTAACGCTTGCCTTGGTTGCTTGCGGCGTCATGCTGATGTTCACGTACAAGGTGCCAACCGAGTTGGAAGTGAAAACAGGTATTGTTTCAGAGTTTGAGTTCCGCGAGGATACATGGTGGGATGTTATTTTCGGTTATACGCAACCATCATCTTTTCGCGTTTGGTTTGAGGATGATTCCTTTTTTGAAGCAACAGGAATCTGCTATGACAACATTGACCACTCTTTTTTTGAGAAATTGCAAAAAGGTGATGAAATAACCATTACATACAGCGATAATAGAATTTATGCTATTGAATATGATGGAAATCATTATTTATCTCTAGGTAGTGTTTCAGCCGACTTTGAGAAAAACGCAGGATATGCGCGTATTGGTGGTCCAATCATTATTGTGCTTTCCCTCATGATAGGAGCAATTCTGATTACCGTTAATTATAGAAAACATCACAGATGACAACACATTAATTTTTAAGAGAGGACAACCTATGAACTTTCTACCGCTCTCGCGCGCGGATATGGTGGCGCGCGGTTGGGATAAACCTGATTTTGTATACGTTACGGGTGACGCTTACGTCGATCATCCGTCCTTTGGCGTCTCCATCATCTCTCGCGTCCTTGAAGCCGCGGGCTATCGCGTTGCTATCCTCTCGCAACCCGACTACAAAAGCTGTGACGCTTTCCGTGAATTCGGTCGTCCGCGCCTCGGTTTTCTCGTAACGTCCGGCAATATCGACAGTATGGTGGCACATTACACCGCCTCTAAAAAACGCCGCAGCTTTGACTATTACTCCCCCGGCGGCGAGATGGGCAAACGCCCCGACCGCGCTGTCATTGTCTACTCCAACCGCATCCGCGAAGCCTATGGCGACGTGCCGATCATCCTTGGCGGTCTTGAGGCATCTCTGCGCCGCTTTGCCCACTATGACTATTGGGATAACAAGGTGCGGCGTTCTGTTCTTGTCGATAGTACCGCCGATATTCTCACCTACGGTATGGGCGAGAACATCCTTTTGCGCATCGCGGAGCTCCTTGCGCGCGGTGTGCCTGTGAGAAAGATCCGCGACGTGCGCGGAACCGTTTATCTTTGCAAGCCCGAGGATGCCATCCACTACGATGTGGCGGCAACCTTTGATTATAATGAACTCAAAAACGACAAGCGCAAGTATGCCGAGGCATTTGGCGTGCAATATAGAAATCAGGATGCCATCAACGGCCGCGCCATTTGCGAGCTCTATGACGGCAAAATGCTTGTGCAAAATCCACCGATGCCACCGCTTGAGAGAAGCGAGCTTGACCGCGTTTATGCCCTGCCGTATATGCGCGATTATCACCCCTCTTACAAAGAAAAAGGCGGCGTGCCCGGCATCGAAGAGGTCAAATTTTCCATCACACACAACCGCGGTTGCTTTGGCGGATGCAACTTCTGCGCCCTCGCTTTCCATCAAGGCAGAACCGTTCGCTCACGCAGTGAGCAGAGCGTGATTGAAGAAGCAAGAAAGATTACCGCGCTCCCCGATTTTAAGGGCTACATCCACGACATCGGCGGCCCGACCGCCAATTTCCGCTATCCCGCTTGTAAAAAACAGCTCAAGGACGGCGTGTGCGCTTCTCGCAAATGTCTTGCTCCCAAGCCCTGTCCCAATCTTGAGGTCGACCACACCGAATATCAACACTTGATTGAAGAGGTCGAGGCTCTGCCGCGCGTCAAAAAGGTGTTCATTCGCAGTGGCATTCGTTTTGACTATCTGCTCGAGGACAAAAACGATGCGTTCTTCCGCAAGCTCGTTAAAGATAACGTCAGCGGTCAGCTCAAGGTTGCACCCGAGCATTGCTCGTCGGCGGTGCTCTCTTGTATGGGTAAGCCCAATTTTGAGGTCTATGAAAAATTCCGCAAGAAGTTTTTTGACATCACCCACGAAATTGGAAAAGAGCAATACCTTGTACCTTATTTGATGTCCAGCCACCCCGGCTCGACGCTGAATGATGCCATTGAGCTTGCCGTATGCCTAAAGAAAAACGGCTATGCGCCCGAGCAGGTGCAAGACTACTACCCCACCCCAGGAACGGCATCGACGGTGATGTATTACACGGGCATTAACCCCTTGACAATGAAGAACGTTTATGTTGCCACCGATTATCACGAAAAGCAGCTCCAACGTGCACTCCTGCAATACAACCGCCCACAAAATGCCGACCTCGTGCGCGAAGCGCTGACAAAGGCAGTCCGCACCGACCTCATCGGTCACACACCCGACTGCCTTGTTCGCCCCGCGAACGCGCACGCCCCAAGGAAGGACAACGGCAAAAAGCCAACATCTTCCCCAAGAAGCACTAAAAAAGCGCTCCAAAAGGACGCAAAAGGCGCGAAAGGTGCCACACGTGGTGCAAAAACGCCTACACGCCCCACCCAAAAGACGGGGGCTAAAAAGAGCGGTCAGGGGAAGAAAAAGAGATAAAAACGCAAAAAAGACTTTGTCAATTTTTCAGATTGGCAAGGTCTTTTATCTTTCGTGAAGCGTTTTTTATCCCAAATTAAACTGTTTGGACAAAGCCATTGACATTCATCTGTGCTTATGCTATACTGTTCTCACAGCCTAGCATTCTGCTTCCCTTATGAGAGTAGAAGCACCAAATCATTTTCAATATTAGAAAGGAGAAACACAAAAATGAAAAAGTTCCTTCGCGCTTCCTTGCTCTGTTTCTTACTGCTTGCCGTAATACTCACAGTTTCGGCATGCCTTGACGCACAAACACCCGAGGAAACAACACCACAAACCACCACTCAAAACGTCACCACTCCTGAAGGCACAACACCGGAAGCAACCACTCCCGAAACAACCACTCCCGAAGTAACTACTCCCGAGGCAACCACTCCCGAAACAACCACTCCCGAAGTAACTACTCCCGAAGTAACTACTCCCGAAGTAACTACTCCCGAAGTAACTACTCCCGAAGTAACTACTCCCGAGGCAACCACTCCTGAAGCAACCACTCCTGAAGCAACCACTCCTGAAGCAACCACCCCCGAAGAATTGCCCGACCCCGATAAGCCCGAAGGCGCAGTTCTTGTTGAATCGGTGAACGGCAAAAACGCCCATGAGCTGCTCACAGACTTTGCAAACGCATTTACAACCACTACCAGCTACGATTGGTCTGCCGAAATGATTATGAGTGATGGCGACTTCTCTATGACGCAAACCATCTCAATGAAGCTATCCGGTTCTGAGTTCGCCTTCGTAATGGAAATGGATGGCGAAGCGATGGAAATCTATTTTGTTGATGATGTTCTTTACATGAACTCGTTTGGTACAAAAATGCGAATTCCTGCCGATAGCATTGACGAGGTTCTTGGCGAGGACACTCTTGAAAGCTTCATTTCGATGTCACAAGACTTTGAACTTTCGGATGCAGAACTTGCGGCAGCCGCCGATGTAAACATTTATCTATTAAACGGTGAGTACATCATAACCGTTCATTACATCAACGAGGATACCGAAATGGAAGAAACCTCGGTATTCTATTTCAACGCCGCAGGCGAATTGACCGTAGCAAAAAGCTACACCGATGAGGGAATCGCAATCCTCACGCTTTACAGCTACAACAAACCCGTTACCGTCACGCCCCCTGCCGATGCAGACGAGTACATTGATTTTTCGCAAGACAATAATGCTCCCGAGCTTCCCGAAACCGAGGATGAAATCTACGCACTTTACGAAAGTATTTGTACAACTCTGCAAGAGTACGAATCCTACACTGTGGATATTTGGACTGCAGACCTATATTTCTCCTACGAAGTTGCAGAAGAGGATAAATATATTGCCTTTATGGATGGGGAAAGCTGGATTGAACAATGCATCATTGATCAAATCGGATACATTCGCATAGATTACGGAGAAAATATTGAAACTTCCCTAAATGAGGAATATTTAGAGCCCTTTGCTTCTGTAGAAGCACTCCTCCCCATCAACGTGCTTGCTAAAAACGATCTCCAAAATCTGCGTTGCAGTTATGACGAAGATTGGGGCGAGATTGTAATTGAATTTGAGTATGCAGGCAAAAATAACACACTTACTCAATACAAGTATGCCATCGAAGAAAATGGCAGTTACATTGACATCACCGTAACCGAGATCATAGGCGGCATTGAGGGTGAAACTTACTCCTTCTTTTTTGTAGAGGACCCCACCCTTGAAATCAAACTGCCCATGGGTAAATAATGAAATCAATAATAAAAAGGTTTTACCGATCCTGTGATTGGTAAAACCTTTTATTTTTTATTCTCTTCTCTGCCGAGTAGATAGTCGATGGAAACATCAAAATAGTCCGCTAATTTTATCAGCGTTTCATAGTCCGCCTCGCGTTCCATCGTTTCATAACGAGAGATGGTATTTTGGTTCATATTTAAATCAAGAGCCAATTTAAGCTGCGATATTTTCTTCTTTTTTCGCAATTCTTTTAACCGAAATTCCATTTTTTCTCCTTTTTCAAAAATCCTCTTGACATTATTATACCATTATGGTATAATTCTTATATCCCGTTTTGGTATATTTAAAAATCAAGATGCGCGAGGAAGGGATAAAAACAAAATTGGAAACTCTCTTTTGTTATCTGCAATTCAGTAAATTCGCTTGTTGGATTGACATTTGCTAAGCCTTATGTTATACTGTGTATACCATTTGATTTCGGCAAATCTTCAACTTATTTTTGTTTTTGAACTTTGAGTGATATTTGCATCGCGTTTTCTGTTTTTTGAGATAACCCACTAAAAGCAAAAAGGAGGAACAAAATGAAAAAGACCTTTAGAATTGCGCTGTTGCTTTGCCTGGTATTGGGCACTGTATTCATGTTTGCGGCATGTAACAAAACGCCTGCAACGCCCGAAGAAACCACCCCCGAACAAACAACGCCCGAAGAAACCACCCCCGAACAAACAACGCCCGAAGAGACCACTTCTCCCGATGTTACAGATGGCCCCATTCCGCTCGAAACTCTCAATGGCATGACTGCCAAACAACTGTATGAGGCGTTTATTGAGGAGTATTTTTCTTCTGCTCAATTTGACATAGAACTGACCGTTGAACAAAGCGACGGAGACAGTGTCGTTTTGGCTTCGTCGATTGCCACCAAAATCAGCGAAAATGCCGTATACTATTATTTGACAATGGACGGTCTTATGGATGGCAAACCAATGGAAGTTTGGTTAATTGACAACGTTGCTTTTGTCAACGCTTACGGTGAAAAAATCAAGCGCGAAAACATTGCCTCCATGGACGAGATTATCGGCGAAGGTGCTTTGGATGCCGTTTGGGGTTCTTTTAAGCAAGACCTTCCCCAAGAGTATATCGATGCACTTGAGGCGGCACAGCTCTATCACGCAGATGGCGTTTACTACTATACCATTACTGTTCCTGTATCGAATATGGAATATGACAGCGTTACTGAAACCGTTTACTTTAACGAAAGCGGCAAAGTAGTTGGCGTTACCGGCGTTGCCGATGGCTATTCGATGCACAGCACCGTCAACTCCTACGGAAAGCCCGTTGAAATTCTGCCCCCTCTCGATGCGGATGAATACGTTCCCGAATTCACTCCCGTTGACTCCCTTTGCGGAATGAATGCCGCTCAGTTGTACGAAACGTTTGAAAACGAATATAAGAACAGCACCGCATACGACATTCGGTATTATTGGAAACAAGCTCCCGGCAAGAACTATACACCAACAGAGAAAAATCTCATCGTAAACGGGAACAGCTACTATTACAGCGGAACATACGGCGATCCCATAAAGGCATGGATTCTTGACGACGTTGCCTACATTGAGTACGGCAATTGGATTGATGACGGCAATTGGAAAATGAAGTGCTCTCCCGAAGATATTGACGATATTTTCAATGAGGAATTTTACAATTCTCTTTTCCCCACACTCATCCAAGATGCGCCCGCGACATATTGCGATGCTCTTGCAACCACACAACTTTATTTTGATGCCATCCACAAAGCTTACTGCTGTACCGTTACATTTTTTGAAACAGAGGAAAGCCCCCTCCCCACGACCCAAACCGTTTATTTTAACAAAAACGGAAAGTTGATTCAAATAGTCCAAACCATTGGGGATTCTTATTTGCAAATTGATGTAAACTATGAAACCCCCACAGAAATTCTGCCACCCGAGGATACCGCAGCATACTACGAGATACCCAAATTCCCCTCTACCGATGAGGAATTTTATCAATTCTATGTCAATCTTTGCACCGACTTGCAAAAAGCAGACAACCTTGCGGTAGGAATTTCGATTCCCGGTGCAAGCTATACTTACAACATTGCAGGCGCAAACAAGCGTATTGTTGTATATAAAGATGGGAATGATGCAAGACGATGGATTGTTGACGGAATAGGATATACAAAAACCAATAACAACAAGGCGTCTAAAACGCCCCTCACCACCGGCTTTTTAAAAGAATTTTCTGATGTAGAAAATCTCTTTCCCATCACCCCGCTCCAACAAGAAAAGCTTCAAAATTTTGAGTTTTACTATAACTTCTATATCTATGAAAGCACCCTCACATTTGAGCAAATAGACGAATCGGGCGCTCTGTTGCAATATGAATACAAAATTTCTGATGTTCACAACCGCGTAGAAGTTTGCATCGCCAAACTTGTGGAGGGTGAAAAGATTGAAACCCGCGAATTCTATTTTCAAATTTATCCCGACCTCCAAATAGAGGCTCCTTTCACTTACTAATAAAAGCACAAAAAAGCCACCCCCGGGTGGCTTTTACTTTACGTTTCAGTATAAGCTGATAGAATCTTGTCGATATGCTTCGCTACGCTCAGCTCGATATATTTGCCGTTGGCAAATTCGATATAATCGCCAAAAGGCGATTTCGATATGATATAAATCCGCGCTCACGCAGTGAGCATATCGAGCACTTGCATAGCAAGTGTTATATCGAGTTGCGACAGCAACATATCGAAAATCCGCGACCAGCGGATTTATATCGATGCGCGCTAGCGCACAGCGTGCGCGCGCGCCGCCGTCAGCGTGTTTTTGAGCAACATTGTGATAGTCATGGGTCCCACTCCGCCGGGGACGGGGGTGATGGCAGAGGCGATGGGCTCGACCGATGCGAAATCGACGTCGCCCGTCAGCTTGCCGTCCTCGCGACGGTTCATACCAACGTCGATGACGACAGCTCCGGGCTTGACCATATCGGCGGTGACAAAGTCGGCTTTGCCGATGGCAACCACCAAAATATCCGCCCCGCGTGTGACCTCTGCGAGGTTCTTGGTGCGGCTGTGGCAGATAGTGACCGTTCCGTTTGCGTGGAGCAGGAGCATTGCCATGGGCTTGCCAACGATGTTGGAACGCCCGATAACTACGCACTGCTTGCCTGCAATTTCAACACCCGTACGCTCAAGAAGCGCCATAACGCCTGCGGGTGTGCAAGGCAAAAAGCTATAATCGCCTATCATAATTTTGCCCACGTTGTAGGGATGGAAAGCATCTACGTCCTTTTCGGGGTTGATGCGAAGGAGTACCTCTGTTTCATCGAGATGCTTGGGCAAAGGAAGCTGCACAAGGATGCCGTGAATTGCTTCGTCGGTGTTCAATTCGTCTACAAGATTGTTCAAGTCCGCTTGCGTAGTGTTTTCGGGAAGCTCGTATACGCGAGAGTAAAATCCGACCTCCTCGCAGGCTTTCTTTTTGTTTCTGACATAGACCTGCGATGCGGGATTTTCACCAACGATGATAACTGCAAGTCCCGGCAAAAAACCGTTTACTTTTTCAAACTCTGTGGTTTCTGCTTTGATTTCCTCGCGAATTTGGGCAGAAATCAGTTTACCGTCAATTCTCGTTGCCATCGTCTTTTTTCTCCTCTTGGGTGGGTTCCATGTTTTCTTCTGTATCTTCCGCAGGTGTCTCCTCGGTGGGTGTCTGCTCGATTTTTTCTTCAACAGGAGCTTCTTCGTTTTTGTCTTCTTTAACAGGCTCTTCTGTCTTTTCCTCTGTAATTTCTTCTACAGCTTCCTCGTCGGAAACAACTTCCTCTGTGGGTTCTGCGACCTTTTCGGCGGTCTCATTTTCCCTGAGCTCTGCTTCTACTTTCCTTGCCACTTGAAAGGCGGCATCTTCAAGAACAAGCAGACGTTCACGCTTACGCGTGAGAATGGTAAGTGTCAGAAGCGCCACTCCGCAACCGATAAAGCATAAAAATCCTACCAGCTGCGAAATGCGGATGGTTGTGCCCGGAACGTAGAGGCTGTCGGTGCGGAAGCCCTCGATGAACATACGTCCAAAACCGTACCACG
>SVQS01000048.1 GCA_015065205.1 Oscillospiraceae bacterium | reverse complement strand
GTGGCTTGCGATAAGCAGATCGCTTATGAATGGATGCGTATCCCGCATTTCTATACCTGCTTCTACGTTTACAAGTATGCAACCTGTATCTCTGCCGCATCGGCGATCGTAAAGAGAATTGAGACAGAAGGCGAGAGCTATATCAACAAATATATCGATTTTCTCAAGTGCGGCGGCTCCAAGTCTCCTTTGGATAGCCTTCTTGTTGCAGGCATCGATATGACAAAGCCCGAGGTCGTTAAGAGTGCAATCGACGATTTTGCCGCAACCATCAAGCAGTTTAAAGAAATTTACAACAAGAAAAAGCAATAAAATACAGAAAGAGGACGCTCAAACGAGCGTCCTCTTTCTATAATGTTTTTAATGCCATTTGACTTTTTTCAATTCTTTCATAGAGTTGCCTTGCATATGTAATGCGGCATAGATCAAATTTTTAAGATGCTCTACTTTAACAGCGTGGCCCAAATCATATTCCATATGACCGGAAGCGATTTCTGTGGCTCTCGTTCCATATATTACACCGAGAAGCTTGGTGCGAGGTTCGCCGCTGAGAGAGGTTCCTGCTATAAATGCCGGGCTTCCGCTGGCACCTTGTGCTACGTGAACGTCATCGAGTACAATATCGTCCGCAAACTTGGGGTTCAAACCAATCTTTCCCCCTTTGAGACGGGGATATTCGCTGCGATCCGGGAAGCCGAGATAACTCATAGGAGTTCCTTTTTCAATGTCCATAGAGTACTGAACATCCCTTATAGTAAGCGGCTTGATTTTGAAATTGCGGAATGCAAGTGCTTTTTGGAGCTCATAAATCTTTGTGGAAACATCGATGATTGCCAAATCCACCTTGTCGTGAGCCACAACTATGTCGTGGAGAGAATCTTGCACAGGGGATACGTCCCGTGTGGGATATAACAGATATCGCAGTTCCGGATGGGTCGGGGTATGGGGAAGATGGAGAAAGAGAGCGTACGGGTTATCCTCAACCAAAACATGCTTATTGGAAACCAAAAAAACTCTATCATAGCGGCCAAATTTTACAGAGAACAAAAAACCGGTACCGAAAGATGCAAAACGTGTTGTTCCCTCCGGAGTTTGTTTGTATGTAACTGCTTCAAGTGACCATACGGTATCGTCAAACTTGTCACCTACTATGTTTTCACTAGCGTTGTATTCCACAGAACGATTCTTTTTTTTCATTTGAACTTTCACCCTTTCAAACATATTCTTCTGCTGCAAAAAACATTGTCATACTCGTACCCGAACAGGAGGTGGTGGACGTTCCGAGAAATGTAGAGTATGTATTGTTTATATTGTAACATTTTGTTGTAATGAAGTCAAGAGTTTTTTTCAAAAAGGTGGAAATTTTGTTATAACGGCCCCTAATATAGGCTTTGGCGCAGTTCGTTGAAGTCCCTTGGGGTGTTTTTTACTTTGCAAAAAACTTTCGACAATATTCCAAAAGTGTTTTATAGTATCTTGCGTGTTGAATGGGATTTTGCAGGAGCGAATGGTCGGAGTTTTTTAGGTAAACGTAGTCGTAAGGAACAGCATTGGCGGTGAATTTTTCCACCAACGAGTCGGCATTGGTAGGAGGAACGACCGTGTCCTTTCCGCCTTGCATTATCAACGAAGGTGGTGTGTTTTCGTCAATAAAAGATACGGGCGAAATGGAAGCCAAAACATCGTCGGCCTCACCCGATCGGAGCATCTCGGGGGAAATCTCCATGCCGGTCAGTCGATGCGCTACGCGAATGGTCATATCCTCGCCCCATACTTCGGGCGAAATATCGGCAGGGCCCGCCAGGCTTGCCGTGAACACAATCTCTATGGGAGCCGTTTCCGCCCGAGAATAGGCATAGAGCATGGCAAGGTGTGCGCCTGCGGAATATCCCACGGTTGCCGCTTTGTCGACGGTGATTCCTTTTTGATTGGCAAATTCCTGTACGCAGAGGAGTGCAGCATCCAATTCGTCAAGCACTTTGGAAACGTGGTACGTATCTGCGGTTTCCTCGCTCCAAAGTGTGTAATTGACGTTAGCAACAAGGTATCCTTTGCTTGCAAGCATACGGCAACGGATGGTTTCGTCCGCCTTATCACCGCCCGACCAAGAGCCACCGTGAATGAACAAGATAACCCCATTGCTTTCGCGTCTGTATGCCTCACCCGGGATATAAACATCCATTACGTTCGCTTCTTTTTCGCCATAGCTTACGTCGCGGTATATGGTATATCCGCCAAAATAGCTTACTAAACCCCAAGCGACGAGAAGCAACAAGGCCGCAATCAAAAGGCCTGACAAATACTTTAATATTTTTTTCATATCATCCTCACAAAAAAGAAAGATTTGTGAATTTATTATAGCATTTGAGAGGGGAAATGTCAAGGATGGGGTGTGGGAATTTTGGCGTTTTTAATTTCTCTTTTGTGGATGTTTCTTGACAAATATCTGTCGATATGTTACAATACAGATACTATTTGATGTTGCGAGGTTATTATGGAAATAACAAAGAAGATCCGCCGACGTTCTGTTATCACGTTTGTGCTTTATGTGCTTTTGCTCGTTTGGATTATTGCTTTTAAGTGCAATTTACGCAGCGGAATTTTAGATGCCAAAATATTCAACAGAGATTTTACTCTTGGCGAAAGATTTGTGTTTCAGCTTTCTCAGTTTTCAATGACACCGTTAGAGGACGGTGTTTTGAACGTTCTCTTTTTTGTTCCGCTTGGAGTTTTGTTGCCATTTTTGGTAAATAAACCCGCTTACATAAAAACGGTACTGTTTTGTTTTCTGATTAGTACAGGATTTGAATTTCTCCAAATTTTCAACTGTATTGGAAGATTTACTTATATCGATATTATCAATAACACATTGGGCGGCATTATTGGAGCTCTTATTCATTTTTTGGTGAGGCCAAAAGCAAAGGAAAGACCGCTTGAAATTGCTTTTACAGTTTTGATTTCCGTGCTTATACCAATCCTTATCGCAGCCACTGTCAATACGATTATTCACATAGATTATTATTTGTGATTGACTTGAAAATGCGAACCCGAATCCAAAACGCAAGGCGTTTTGGGCGGAAAGATGAGCGGATGGGTCACCGGAGAATGAAAAAAGCACCTCATTCGAGGTGCTTCAAAAGTTTTTGTATTACGGGAATTTCGCCGTTGGCGAATATACCCACACCCTGCGCCAGGTGTGCAAGCACCCCGATCTTCGGGTGGGGTATGCGAACCCGAATCCAAAACGCGAGGCGTTTTGGGCGGGAAGATGAGCGGATGGGTCACCAGAGAATGAAAAAAGCACCTCATTCGAGGTGTCGGAGTATCGGGAATTTCGCCTGCGGCGAATATTCGCACGCTCTGCGCCTGGTGAGCGAGCTCCCCGATCTTCGAGCGGCGAATGCGAACCCGAATCCAAAACGCGAGGCGTTTTGGGCGGGAAGATGAGCGGATGGGTCACCAGAGAATGAAAAAAGCACCTCATTCGAGGTGCTTCATTCTCTGGTGACCCATCCGGGAATCGAACCCGAGTTTCCAGCGTGAGAGGCTAGCGTCTTAACCGCTTGACCAATGGGCCATTGCTCTTGCGCTTAAATAGTATATCACAACGCGCGGCAAATTGCAAGTCTTTTTTTCATTTTCTTGCCGCTTTTTGTGCATTTTCTTTCTTTTGTTCAAAAAGATGGGGATTTGAAGGTCGTTTTTCGTCAAAATAGACAAAACAGAGTATCTTTTTGTTTTTCAGGGGCTTGATTTTCTACCTCTTTTGTGCTATACTGAATTATCCTATGGCAAGGAGGGGGAATCATGCACACCTTCCAAAGCCGTATGGTCACTCTTTTAATCGATGTGACAAAATTAAAAAAGGAAACAAGAAATGAATTTGAATTTTAATCTTGATGCTGTTAAAAATTATCACGGAAGTACGCAAATAGCGAGAGTTTTAACAGAAAACTGGGTGCAAGAGAATTTGTATTGTCCGCGGTGTGGAAATAAAACAATTTCGCACTTTCCAAATAATCGTCCGGTTGCCGATTTTTATTGTCCACTCTGCAAAAATGAGTTTGAGTTAAAAAGCAAAAATGGTTCTATACAGCGCAAAGTTAACGATGGTGCGTATGAAACAATGATTCAAAGAATAACGGGAAATCAAAACCCGGATTTCCTATTTATGAGCTACTCAAAGGAAGAAAATCGTGTGCGAGATTTGGTTTTGATACCAAAACACTTTTTTGTGCCGGATATTATAGAAGCGCGCAGTCCATTACCACCTACCGCGCGCCGAGCCGGATGGGTTGGTTGCAACATACTGATTGAAAAAATTCCTCAACAAGGCCGAATTGATATTATTAAAAACGGATTGTTGATACCGGTAGCTGATGTTGTTACGCGTGTAAACAAGAGCGATCTACTTGCGGTACACAATTTATCGGCAAGAGGATGGCTGATGGATGTTTTGAATTGTGTCAATAAAATGCCGAGTGATGTCTTTTCCCTCGCAGATATATATCGGTTTGTTCCTTTGCTTTCATCGAAGCATCCTCAAAATAATAATGTTGAAGCAAAAATAAGGCAACAACTTCAGTTTTTGAGAGATAAGAGATATATAGAATTTTTAGGAAAAGGTGTTTATCGCAAACTGCAATAACCCCAAAAATTCTTGTTTTCTTCGAATTTTTGTAAAAAAACAAAAAAATCCTGCAAAACCTATTGCAAAGTGGAAGAAAATGTAGTATAATAAACTCAACTATGTGTCGGACGAGCTTTCGACGCAAATTTTGACTTTCTGTTTTTTGGAGGTAAATATGGTAGTAGCCGGCGATTTTAAAAACGGTATTACATTTGAAGATGAAAACGGCAACGTTCTGCAGGTTATCGAATTCCAGCACGTAAAACCCGGTAAGGGCGCAGCGTTCGTTCGTACCAAGCTGAAGAACGTTATCACCGGTGCGGTTATTGAAAAGACTTTCAGCCCCACCGACAAGTTTGAGAACGCTTACATTGAGAGAAGAGATATGCAATATTCCTACGACGATGGCGCTCTGTATCACTTTATGGATACCGAGACTTGGGAAGAAACTCTTGTTGCTCACGATATGGTTGGCGACAACTTCCGTTTTGTTAAGGAAGAAATGATGTGCAAGATCATCTCTTACAAGGGCAACGTATTCGGCATCGAGCCTCCTACGTTCGTTGAGCTCGAAGTAACCGACACCGACCCCGGCTTTGCAGGCAACACTGCAACCAACACCCTCAAGCCCGCAACCCTTGAGACCGGTGCTGAAATCAAGGTTCCGCTCTTTATCAACGTTGGTGACGTTCTTAAGATCGACACCCGTACGGGCGAGTATCTTTCCAGAGCATAATCAACCAAAAAACGGGGAAGACTTTGCAGGCAAGGTTTTCCCCATTTTCAAATTACATCCAACACGAAAGGAAGGATCTATATTATGAATTTGACCGAAAAAGCTGCTTATATCAAGGGCTTGGCTGACGGCCTTGAATTTGACAAAGAAACCAAAGAGGGCAAGATCATTGCCGCTCTCTTGGACCTCGCCCAAGAAATGGCAAACGAGATCGCAGGCATCCACCAGGATATCGACGAGATCGACGAAGATCTGAACTACCTCAACGAATACGTTGAAGAGCTCGACGACGATCTGCAAGACGTTGAGGACTATCTTGACGAAGAGTGTGAGTGCGACGACGAGGATTGGGAAGACGATGAAGAGTGGGAAGAGTGCGACGGCGATTGCATGAGCTGCGACGGCTGCGACTGCGAGGATGACGATTACTGTGAGATCGTATGTCCCTCTTGCGGTGAGACCGTTTGCTTTGACAGCGAGCTCGACCCCGAAAATCTTCTTTGCCCCGCCTGCGGCGAAAAGTTCGGCTGCATCATCGAAGAAGACGATTACAAAGCAATTTCCGAAGAGGAGTAAGACGGAATAACAAAAAAGACCTTAGCGAAAGGTGTGCAAAATTAGCGGAGAATTTATAGTCAGTTGATTAAAAATTGCCCTGCTGTAAACAAATATGTAACCCCGACAGATTTTTTATGTCTGTCGGGGCTTACGTTATTTTATAATATCTATGTTACTTTCGTTTATAATCACACCTTGTCCGTCATTTAATCGAATTACTTCACGATTAAGTGTATGTTCATATTGAGCACATTTTTCCTCAAAACCTGTGTATTTCTTTAAGAATTTACTGTAATGCGGAAGTATGCAAATATCTGTAAAATTGCACGCAGATAAATCTTTTAGTCCTACAATGTTCATCTCGGGAGAGTAAAGATCTATCAAATCAAGAGAAGGTGTAAGAACCAGTGCGCCTGCACTACATCCTATCAAATACCTATTTTGTGCGAAGTATTTTAACACATCAAAAAAACAATTTTTTTGTATTGAGTTCAATAGATAGTACGGATTGCCTCCTATTAATTCTACCACGTCATATTGCATAAGCTCTGTTGGTAATTGATTGTCAAAGTCAAAGCATTCAACAGACAGCCCAAGCATTCTTAATTCGTTTGTTAATCTTTCAACATGATAGTTTTTTTCTTTATATTCGTTATCAGCAGTAACAACAAGAGCAGCCTTACCTGCTTTGATGTATGTTTTTACTCTGCCCATTAATTCATCGCTTGATAAACCATTTGAAGTTAGTAAAATCATTTGATACCTCTTTTATCGCAAGTTTCGCCTTTGTATTACAAAGGCTTCGGGCAAAGCCCATACCCCTAAGGTTGCACGTGTCCTGAGGCTCCCTTCGGGAGGGAGCTGTCACCGAAGGTGACTGAGGGAGAGTGCGATACAATAAGTTTTATCCAAACCTAAAGCGACGCAGGCTCCTTCCACCGCTAGCGCGGTTCCCCTCCCTCTCGGAGGGAGGCTTTCTGTTAGCCCCATTATAACACAAATCGGCAGAGAAAACAAGTTCTCTGCCGAAGTTTTCGTGCTACTAATTCTCCGCTAAGAATGCAGAGAGAAAGCCAAGGTCTTTTTTGTTTGTTTATTTTTCCATCAACTTTGCAAGCACTTCTTTATCGGTTCTATTTTCGGTGAGAGGAGAGATGGAGATGTGGTTTGCCCAAACGGCATCGGTGTCGACGGTGAGGTCGAGATCGGGATTGCGAATGGGTTCGCCAACTTGAATGTAATAATCTCCATCGCGCTTCTCGAATGCGTCGGAGTAGAACATTCCGCCCTGACGGGTGATGCAAATGCCCTGTGCATCATTGGGAACGTTAACGTTGTAAAGGGAGCCGTATTCCCAAAGGCTGTTTTCGTTCATAAATTCCAAAATGCCATCAAGGTAGGGAATGACATTCTCGGCATTTGCCTCATAATCCATCGAAAAAGCGATGGCAGGAACGCCCAAGCGCGCTGCTTCAAAAATGGCGCCTACGGTGCCGGAATAGGCAATGTCGTGCCCGAGGTTGAAGCCGCGGTTGATGCCCGAGATGACAAGGTCGTATTCTTTTTTGAGCCCCGTGATGCCAAAACGGACGCAATCGGCAGGAGTGGAGTCCATCGCCCAAGCCTCAACCTCGCCAAGACGGGGAGTGCGCTTGATTTCCACCTCGCGGAAGAAATCAATGGCTTGACTCTTGCCGCTTTGTTCAATTTTGGGGGCGACCACGGTCACCTCGCCCAAGCTCTTTGCCCAATTGACAAGATGGGGAAGTGCCGGTGCGGCAATGCCGTCGTCGTTGGTTATCAGTATTCTCATAGCCATCCTTCGTTGTTTTCCTTATAGTTTTTCAATCTTTCGTCTGCTTGTGCAAGCAGCGTTTTTACGTCTTTCTTGTTGTGGAGCGTTGCACCTGCGGCACAGTCGTGTCCGCCGCCGCCCCAAGCCTCTGCAAGCTCGTTGCAGGTAACAAAGCGAGAGCGCAGACGCACGCGAATCTCGTCACCGGGTCCCTCAATAAAGGCAAGCCAGATAAGGCTATCCTTGATGGAGTCCATATAGGAGACCGATGCGCTGGCTTCTTCCATCGAGAGTCCAAACTTCTTTTGCATACGGTGGTCTACATAAAGATATGCTACGCCATTTTCGGTCATTTTGATTTTGCTGAGCACGTATCCGTGAAAACGCAGGTTTTTGTAATCCTTCATATACAGATGTGCGTAGATGTGATCAACGTCAACCCCTTGGTCGAGCAACATTCCCGCATAGCGCATGGTGTCACCCGACACAGAGCGGAAGCGGAAGCGTCCCGAATCGGTTACCATACCCGTGTAGATGTAGGTAGCGGCCTCTTTGTTGATTTTGAGTTCATCGCGGAAGGTGTAATAGAACTCCGCAATCATCTCGCAGGAAGAGGATTTTTCTTCTTCTACCCAAGAAATCTCGGTGTAAGGCTTGTTGTCAATGTGGTGGTCGATGCGAACGATCTCGCGGCAGAGCGCGTATTTTGGGTTGGAGATGCGGTCGCTGGTTGCGGTATCAATCACGATGCCGAGAGCGGTTGCGTAGTATTCGTCGTCCACAGGGGCATCCTCGTCGCCGAGGAAGGAGACGTAATCCGAATAGTCGGCATTGAGAAGGAGAACTTCTTTTTCGGGATAGGTCAGGCGCAAGATCTCGCGCAAGCCCTTAGTCGAGCCAACGGCATCCCCATCGGGACGCTTGTGGCGAAAGATGATGATGCGGTCGTATTCTTTGATTTTATCGAGGATCCGTCTCATATTTTCAATATTCATTGGTTTGCACCTCCAATTGCTTTGAGGTCTTCAAGGAGCGCCATAGCTTCCTCGCGGTCCTTGAGTGTGGCGCCGCTTGCCTTTGCGTGTCCGCCACCACCGTACTTTTTGGCAACGGGATTGATGTTATAGAGGCTGGAGCGAATTTCACAAAGCACGCCCTCGTCGGTCTCGGTAAAGTTGACCCAAATGTCAATGCCGCGAATCTCGCCCATGACGTTGACCATTCCGCGGGAGAGAGTAAAGTCATCTGCGCCGTAGGATGCGGCTTCCTCTTTCGTGGTGTAGATATATGCCACGTTGCAGTCGGTCAACTGAATCTTCAAAACATACTTTGCGCGCAGTTGAATAAAGGAAAAATCATCGGCATAGAGGTTGCGGTAAATATCGTCGGTGCGGAAGCCCTGCTCCATCAAAAATGCCGCACAGCGGAAGGTTTGGGGACTGACCGAATCGTAGCGGAAGCGTCCCGAGTCGGTAATCATACCTGTGTAGAGTGCTTTTGCCGCAGGAGCGGGAACTTTGAGACCGCACTCCATAGCAAACGCGGTAATCAGGCCACAGCAGCTCTCATAAGAGGTGTCAGTTACCTCAATCTCGGCGATTTCCTCGCAAAAGATGTGGTGGTCGATGCGAACGGTCTTGTCCGCCAATTTGTAACGCTCGTCCGCAATGAGAGCGGATGCAGAGGTGTCCAAAATAAAGGCGAGGGCCCCCTTGTATGCTTCGTCTGCTACTTCGTCGGGTGTGTAACCCATAAAGGCATAGCGCGCCGAGGTGTCGCCAACAGAAAGGATTTCTTTTTTGGGGAAGTTTTCCTTGAGGATTCCCGCAAGACCTAACTGACTGCCAAGCGCATCGCCATCGGGATTTTTGTGTCGGTGAATGATAATGCGGTTATATTCGCGAATGGCCGCGATAACGTTTTCAAACATCGTCCTTGTCTCTCTTTCTCGAATCTTCGTTAAAATAATCCTTGTATTTGACCTGCAGTTGACTCTCGGGGAAGAGATGCTTGTGCAGGGCGATAAAATAGTCGTCTGTCATGCTGGCAATGTAGTCCACAACAATTTGGTTGGGCTCGGTTGCCTCGTAGGGGGTGTTGCGCTTGTAATAGGTGCGATTGACCACGTTGATGTGATGACGCCAAATGGGAGAATATTTGTTTTCTTGCTTCAAGTCCTCAAGAAGCTGCTCATAAATTTCTGCCATCATGGGCTTGACCGAGGTGTCGAGTTTTGCCATATTGGCGGCGTGATTGTAAATGACGCGGTAGTTTTCAAGGCGCGCCTTTTGCAGTGCCTTGAAGTGCTTGTCATCCAACTTAATGTAGGGCTTTCCGTAGCTGTTCTCGATCACGTTTACGCAAAGGTTGTTGATGATTTCGGCATTGATAGAGCCGATGTCATCATCCATAAACAAGCTTTCGTCTGCCATCTTTGTGCGCGCGGCATCCTGACGGTCCTTGCCAAGGTAGGAGATAATATCCGAAAGACGCACAACGCAACCCTCGAGCGTGTCGGGCATAATGGACTTTGCATAGGATAGATCGGTATAGCAACGCTCCATACAGCGGTCGAATTCTTCAAAGCTCTTCATCGGGTGAGGGAGATATTCCTCGCACTCAATTTCGCCGTTGTGGGTGGCAATGCCGTTGAGCGTTTGCAGACTGATGTTGAGGGGATAGATGCTATCCAGCACGCGTACCGATTGCAGATTGTGGAAGAAATAGCGCCCCGTATGTTTGTTGTAAAGCTCACAGAGATAGGTCTCGCCTGTGTGCGCAAAGGGCGGGTGACCAAGGTCGTGGCCGAGAGCAATCGCCTCAATCAAGTCAAGGTTGAGGTGCAAAGCGGCACCAATGGTCCGCGCGATGCGCGAGACGAGCTGTACATGAAGACTGCGGCGGGTGATGTCGTCGTTCTTGTAGAGCGAAAACACCTGTGTTTTGTCGGTATAGCGGTTATAAAAGGGGCAGTGCAGGATCTTATCAATATCGTGAACAAAGGTCGGGCGCCAAATGGTGGCAATGTCTTTTGCCGTGTCAATTCTTCTTTGTACTTGCCCGTCATCAAAAGCCATAGGCGAAAGAATTGCGCCTTGTCTTGCCTTTTGTATCTGTTCTGCTACTTCGCGGGAAAGGACTTCGTATTTTGGCATCATGCTACCTCCTTTTTAAGAGTCTTTTCTCACCCCAAAGCATCGGGGTAACATATTATTATACCATAACTTGTCCTGTTTTGTAAAGAGCTTTTATAGATAATTGAATAGGAATTTTATAGATAATTGAAGAGGAATTTTTCCGTATTTCCTACCAAAGCAGCAAAAAGCGTGTAAAAAAGGCCGAAAAAGATGCCGAAAAAAAGAGAAAAAAAGAAAAGCAAAAAAAAATAAAAAAAATTGAAAAAAAGTATTGACAAACCAAAAAGGTTGTGATATAATATACAAGTCGCTGGCAAGCGCAATGGGAGCATAGCTCAGCTGGGAGAGCATCTGCCTTACAAGCAGGAGGTCATAGGTTCGAGCCCTATTGTTCCCACCATAGTGGCCCGGTAGCTCAGTTGGTTAGAGCGCCAGCCTGTCACGCTGGAGGCCGTGGGTTCGAGTCCCATCCGGGTCGCCACTATACAAAGCAGCCCTTGCCTTGCCTCTGTAGCTCAGTTGGTAGAGCAGGGGACTGAAAATCCCCGTGTCGTTGGTTCGATTCCGACCGGAGGCACCATTTCCGCGGATTTAGCTCATTTGG
>SVQS01000047.1 GCA_015065205.1 Oscillospiraceae bacterium | reverse complement strand
GACTTCGTCCTTTGCGAACCATCTCGAATCCCAGTTTTTAATCACGCCCACTCTAAGACCGTGGGGATTTACTTTCTGACCCATTCTATTGTTTCCTCCTCTCTCAGTCTCTTTCCTTAACAGCCATAGTTACGTGGCTGGTTCTCTTCAGGATGCGGTCTGCGCTTCCCTTTGCGCGGGGCATGATTCTCTTCAGAGTCGGGCCGGGGCAGACGAAGCACTCGGAAACGTACAGTTTAGAAGCATCCATTTGGAAGTTGTTTTCTGCATTTGCAATTGCGCTTTTCAGGAGCTTAATGAGAAGCTCGGAAGCCGCGCGAGGCTTGTTTTGAAGAATTCCCATAGCGGTGGCAACGTCCTTGCCGCGGATCAGATCGAGAACGATTTGAACCTTGCGAGGGGAAATTCTTGCGTATTTCAGATAAGCTTTTGCTTCCATTATTACAATTCCCCTTTCAATTATTTACCGTTATTGGAAGTTTTGGATCCTGCGTGGCCCTTGAAGGTACGGGTGAGAGCGAACTCACCGAGCTTGTGGCCAACCATATCTTCGGTTACATATACCGGAACGTGCTTTTTGCCATCATGAACTGCGATCGTGTGACCGACGAATTCCGGGAATATGGTAGATGCGCGGGACCAGGTTTTGAGAACCTTTTTCTCGTTCTTTGCGTTCATTTCGCAAATACGATTGTAGAGCTTTTCCTCAACAAAAGGCGCTTTCTTAAGACTTCTGCTCATTCTATATTCCCTCCTTATTTAGCATTTCTGCGCTTTACGATGAACTTATCGGTACGCGACTTCTTGTTTCTGGTCTTATAACCCAGAGCAGGCTTACCCCAAGGAGTGAGCGGGCCGGGATGACCGATGGGAGATTTACCTTCACCACCACCGTGAGGGTGATCGCAGGGGTTCATTACGGAACCACGAACAGTAGGACGGATGCCCTTGTGACGGGTCTTACCTGCTTTACCAACCTTAACGGTGTCGTGCTCAACGTTACCTACCTGACCGATGGTTGCTTTGCAATCGAGACGAATGTAGCGAACCTCGCCGGAGGGCAGACGGATCTGTGCCATGCCGTTAGCTTCTTTGGAAATCAGCTGAGCCATTGCGCCTGCAGAGCGAACAAGCTGTGCGCCCTTGCCGGGGTAGATCTCGATGTTGTTGATAACGGTACCAACGGGAATGTTGGCGATGGGGAGTGTGTTGCCGGGTTTGATGTCGGCAGTGGGACCGGAATATACAACGTCGCCGGTCTTCAGGCCTTCGGGAGCGATTACGTAGCTCTTGGTGCCTTCGGTATCCTGCAACAGTGCGATATATGCGGTACGGTTAGGGTCGTACTCGATACCAACGACGGTGTTAGCGTTAGGATTCTGACGCTTGAAGTCGATGATTCTGTACTTAACCTTGTTTCCGCCGCCTCTGTGGCGAACGGTGATGCGGCCGTAGCTGTTACGACCTGCGTGCTTTTTCTTAGTAACAATCAGGCTCTTTTCGGGAGTAAACTTTGTGATCTCCTCGAAAGAAGGAACAGACATGTTTCTTCTGGCCGGTGTTGTAGGCTTATACTTAATTGTAGGCATTCTCGTTACCTCCTACTCTTAGTTGAGGCCTGCGAAGAACTCGATCTCGCCGGAATCAGCAGTCAGAGTAACGATTGCTTTCTTCCATTCGGATGTGTAACCGGAGTGTACACCGAGTCTCTTGGGCTTCTTCTTCATGTTGATGGTGCGAACGCTGGCAACCTTGACCTTGTCTGCCTTGAAAACTTCCTCAACAGCCTTTGCGATCTCAGGCTTAGTTGCGTCCTTGCGAACTTCGAAGACATAGGTCTTAGAAGCAAGCAGATCCATGGAGTTCTCAGTAATGATCGGTCTTACAATGATATCGTGAGCCGTTTTCATTATGCGTACACCTCCTCGAGTTTCTTCACTGCGTCAACAGTCATAACCAGCTTTTCAGCATTCAGAATGTCGTAAACATTCAGAGTTGTGCTCTGAGTGGTCTTAACATTGGGAATGTTGTTGCAGCTGAGGATTACTGCTGCGTTAGCATCTTGCGTTCCGTTGAGAACGACCAGAGCGCTTTGAGACTTAACAGCCTCGCGAGTAGCGGTTCCGTAAACGGGATTGCCATCTTCAATAGCAACGGTTTTGTAGTTCTTGGTGTAGGTCTTTTCAAAGCCAAAGGTCTTGAACATGCCTGCCAAGGTCTTGGTGGAGGGCTTGTTGCCTTCCAGAGCGATGTTGTCAACGATAACGAGGTTACCGTTTGCAACCTTATCGGAAAGTGCGCTGAACAGAGCAACACGGCGTGTCTTCTTGTTCATTGCAATGCGATAGTCACGGGGCTTGGGGCCGAGTGCGATACCGCCGTGTGTCCATTGAGGAGAACGGGTGGAGCCTTGACGAGCTCTGCCGGTACCCTTTTGTCTCCAAGGCTTTCTACCGCCACCGGAAACCTCAGAACGGGTCAGGGTGGATTGAGTACCCTGTCTCTGGTTCATCAGATAAGTTCTGACTGCGGCATGGAGAACAGCGCCGTTTACATCTGCACCGAAGATTTTATCATTCAGTGTCAGTTCGCCGACTGCTGCGCCGGACATATTAACGATTTTTACTACTGGCATTGTTTACTTCCTCCTTCCGCTTATGCTTTTACCGAATCGCGGATGAACACGATGCCGTCCTTAGCGCCGGGAATGGCACCCTTGATGGCGATCAGGTTCTTCTCTGCGTCGATCTTTACAACTTTCAAGTTTTGAACAGTTACCTGCTCGTTACCGTATTGGCCGGCCATCTTCTTGTTCTTGAAGATTCTGGCAGGGTCGATAACACCCATAGATCCGGATTGGCGGTGAATAGGACCGATACCGTGGGTCTTGCCCAACATATGCAGGTTCCATCTTTTGATTGCGCCGGTGTATCCGCGGCCCTTCGTCGTGCCTGTTACGTCGACCTTGTCGCCTGCGGCGAAGGTTTCGACTGTGATGAAGTCGCCAACGTTTGCGGAGCAATCATCAAGGCGAAATTCCTTAAGATGCTTCTTCATGGGAACGCCTGCTTTTTCGAAATGTCCGATCTCGGGTTTGGTCAAATGCTTTGCCTTAACCTCTGCAAAACCAAGCTGCAGAGCATTGTAGCCGTCCTTTTCAACGGTCTTCTTTTGTGCAACTACGCACGGACCGGCTTCGATAATGGTTACGGGAATGACGTTTCCAACTTCGTCGAAAATCTGCGTCATACCGAGTTTTTTACCGATAATAGCCTTTTTCATTTTGTTTTTCCTCCTGTAAATTATTGGTTGACGAGCGACTCGCCAACATGACTTACAAAGTTACCGATCATTTTCGACTCATAGAGTCAACAACTCGGCTGTTGTCTTTGTGGAAATGTTTTTTGGTATTGTGATTGAGTGCTTGATGTTAAATCTGTTTATCAGATCTTAACCTCGATCTCAACACCGGCGGGAAGTTCAACACTCATCAGCGCGTCTACAACCTTTTGAGACGGCTTGAGAATGTCGATCAGTCTCTTGTGAGTGCGATACTCGAACTGCTCACGGCTATCCTTGTACTTGTGTACTGCGCGAAGGATGGTAATAATCTCCTTCTCAGTGGGAAGCGGGATAGGACCGGAAACCTCTGCTCCGTTTCTGGTTGCAACCTCAACGATCTTCTTCGCTGCGGTGTCAATCAGTACGTGATCATAGCTCTTGAGTCTTACTCTGATCTTCTCTTTAACTGCCATTGTTCTTTGCCTCCTTATCAGATTTCGCTCGTCTGCGGTGCCCCATATATATAAATGGAAGGGATCCGTCCGCAGGCCGCGTTTTTGCAAGGCAGGCATCACCACAACACCGCCCCGTGTGTTTCTTGGCTCTCCCGAAAAATGCGGGATTTGCCCGCTACCATTTTTTTGACACGGACAAATTCCGGAAAATCAAGCTGCATCGAGGCTCCGTATTGCAACGGAACATGCCACGGTGAACACCTTTCGCCCGGTTGAACGGACATACTCCACGAAAATTCCCCGTTTTCGGCGTCCCGAAACGGCAACCTTTCGCTTCATCGCACATCAAGCTTGTATATTATATCATAAATCTCCCAAAATTGCAACACTTTTTTATCGTCAATTTTGTAGAAATTTCAGAACCAAAAACCATCTAAAATATACAAATTGCACAAAGGCAAGGTTAAAAAGGACACAAAAAGGGGATAAAAAACACCTTTTTTCAAAATTCCATTTTTCATCTTTGATTTTTAAACAAAAAAGAGCAAATATTTTTGAAAAGTGCACGATTGGTCACATTTTGTTCAAATTTGTGTTATATAATAATTGTAACTGCGAAAATTGGGAAAGGAGTGATTTTGTGAACAATCCATCTATACGCTGGACTCTTGGCTTTATTATGCAAACCGGTGCAGAGACAGCAGCGCTTCTCTCCCCTTATGCCGTGGCATTTCTCTATGATGAAAACGCCAATTATTTCGTCCCCAATTCAAAAATCTTCCCGATTGCAGTCATCTGTGCAATCATTGCGTTTGTTGCGGCAATCTTGCTTGCAATTGTTATTCCAAAAGAAGAAACAGTCTCCGGATCTCCTTTCGGTTCTCGCCTTGTGTTCGCCTTGCCTGCCGCACTTGGCTTTGGTGCAGGCGCCATTCTCTTGATAATTGAGTTTGCCAAGAGCCAAAAGATTTTGTTTTTGATTGCAACGCTCTTTCTGTTGCTTTCTGCCGCTCACGTTTTATTGAGTGAAACAGATCGTGTCAATACGTTTTTGGGCTTTGCTCCTCCTATCGCTTGCGCGCTGATGGTCGGTGTCCTCTATTTTGATACTTCACTGGAGATGAACGCTCCCCTAAAAGTAGTTACACAGTGCGCCCTGCTTCCCCTGATGCTTTATTTCACCGCGGAACTGCGTTACTTGCTTGATCGTGAGATTCCACGCTTGTATCTTGCGCTGGCTTTTTGTAGCTTTGCGGCGTCTTCCCTGTGTGTTCTTGCTGTTCCGCTGGCAAGCTTTGCGGGAATGCTCGACAACACAAACAACTGCTTGGCAGCCGCCTTGATAGTGCTAGGCGCTAATATTACCATCCTTTTGCGACTGAAAAGATATCTGAAACCGACCCCCGCGCCCGAAAATGAGACGAAGGAGACTGACGCGCAATGAACGCCAATATACGAATTCAATGGCTGCACAAAAAGCTGACAATGAAAAGCTACCCCAATGCGCAACGCTTGGCTGAACGCTTTGGTATTTCGCACAGACAAGCGCAACGCGATTTTGAATATTTGCGCCGTGAATTGGGAGCACCGATCGTTTATGACAACAGCCGCAAGGGCTTTTACTATGAGGAAAGCTACGTCTTGCCCGTCCTGCTCTCGTCTGACAACGACGACCTTTATATTCCTGAAATTTTTAATGTTCACTCCAAGCAGGAATTGGCAGCGGATGAGTCGATCATTCAGATGCAGATCCCCTATTCGGCAACGATAGAGATCAAAAACAAACTCACCGCGCTGGAGCTCAGCAATTACATCGTGGCGCGTGCGCCGCACGACAGATACGTTTGCGAGTTCCACAGCGTGGAAAAGTTTTTGGGACTGCTCCTCTCAATGGATGCAGATTTCCGCATTGTAGAACCGTATTGGCTCAGAGAAAAGATTTTGCGTTCTGCAAAACGTGTAGTGGAAAACAACAAGGATTAAGTTAAAAACATAGCAAAAACGCGCACACGGTGCGCGTTTTTTGTTGCTTACGCAAAAGCGAACGAAAGTTTTTGATGAAACTTTTTTCAAAAAGTTTCCGAGGTCAAGGGCGAGTAGCCCTTGTCGCGTGTCGCAACACGCGAAACAAAACCTCGGCGTTTCTTTTTGTGCGTTGGCGAAGCCAATGCGGCGTAGCGGAGCGTAGCCTAAGCTTCTTTCTTTGCGCCTCCACTTTGCAAAGAAAAGGCGGCTATCAAGTTTACACAAGTAAGCAGACTGTTTGCCCACGAAGATTTGTCAGTCGCTTTTTTCTTTTGACGAAGTAGGCGCAAAAGAAAAAAGCTTCAAAAAAGAAAAACGCCGCAATGGAGGGCGCTGCCCCTCCACCCCGCAAGCTTTTTGAAAAAAGCTTGAGCAAAAACTTTCTCACGCAAAACAGGCACACATCGCTTGATGTGTGCCTGTTTTTTTGCTATACGTTACTCAAAATTGAATCTTTTTCTCAATGTATTCCTTGAGTTCGGAAATGGGCAAACGTACCTGCTCCATGGTGTCGCGGTCGCGAACGGTTACGCAGTTGTCGGCAGGGGTGTTTTCATCGCCAACGGTCTCAAAGTCGATGGTAATGCAAAGAGGTGTGCCAATCTCGTCTTGACGGCGGTAACGCTTGCCGATAGAACCGGTCTCGTCGTAGTCAACCATAAAGTATTTGGAAAGCTCCTCATAAACCTCGCCTGCCTTGTCGCCAAGCTTCTTGGAAAGAGGCAGAATGGCAGCCTTGAAGGGTGCGAGTGCGGGATGCAGATGCAAAACAGTGCGGACGTCGTTCTTTGCCTCGTCAATAACTTCCTCGTCGTAAGCGTCAACCAGGAATGCAAGAGCTACGCGGTCGGCACCCAAAGAGGGCTCGATAACGTAAGGAATATAGTGCTCACCGGTCTCTTGATCGAAGTAAGTCATATCCTTGCCGCTGTGGGTTTGGTGTTGACCAAGGTCGTAGTCGGTACGGTCGGCAACGCCCCAAAGCTCGCCCCATCCAAACGGGAAGAGGAACTCGAAGTCGGTAGTTGCCTTGGAGTAGAAGCAGAGCTCGTCCGGATCGTGGTCACGCAGACGAAGGTTCTCGTCTCTCATACCGAGGTTCAAAAGGAATTGGTGGCAGTAGTTCTTCCAATATGCGAACCATTCGAGGTCGGTTCCGGGCTTGCAGAAGAACTCAAGCTCCATCTGCTCGAACTCACGGGTGCGGAAAACGAAGTTACCGGGCGTAATTTCATTGCGGAAGGACTTACCGATTTGCGCAATACCGAAAGGCAGCTTTTTGCGCGTGGTGCGTTGTGCTGCTGGGAAGTTTACAAAGATACCCTGTGCAGTTTCGGGACGAAGATAAACGGTGTTGGTGTTATCCTCGGTAACACCGATAAAGGTCTTGAACATCAAGTTAAACTTCTTGATGTCAGCGAAATCGTGGCTGCCACATTGCGGGCAAGCGATGCCCTTTTCCTTGATGTAGGCAGACATCTCTTCAAAGGTCCAAGCGGCAGGATTGTCGTTAAGACCGTTTTGGAATGCGTAATCCTCGATGAGCTTATCAGCGCGGTGACGCATTTTGCACTGCTTGCAGTCCATAAGAGGGTCGGAGAAGCCGCCAACGTGACCGGAAGCCACCCAAGCCTCGGGATTCATAATAATAGCACTGTCAAGACCTACGTTATATTTGCTTTCCTGAACAAACTTCTTCCACCAAGCGCGCTTAACGTTGTTCTTAAACTCAACGCCAAGAGGGCCGTAGTCCCAGGAGTTTGCCAAGCCGCCGTAAATTTCGGAGCCGGGGAAAATGAAGCCACGCGTTTTGCAAAGCGCGACGATCTTGTCCATTGTTTTTTCGGAATTTTTCATAGTACTTCTCCTCTGTTGAAGATATCTTTCATATTGTACCATCTTTTTTGGGGGATGTCAAGAGATTGGAAGAATTTTTGAAGAAAAAAGTCATATAAATCACTGTTGCTCATCTATCTTTTCACCAAAGATTTTAGAGAAAAATCTTATCAAAGCAGATTCGTATTTTTTCTCCAAACGTTTAAAAACGAAATGACAAATGAGTTGTATAACACCTGCAATCACAAAAAATCCGCCTATGGTTGCAGCATAATACTGCCACGGATAATTATTTAACCAACCGATAAGCGCGAAAAAAGCAGGAATTGCAAGTATTTCGACCAAATTCCAAACCACCATAATAATAGTAGCAATGATGCCTAAAAATTTCAAAAGTTTTTTCATTTTACCCTTCCTTGGAAGTCAACTTATTTTTTGAACTCGAGAATAGAGCTCCTTTTTGCCATTTTGCAAATTCTCTTAAATCCTACTATGGAAGCGTCAAAAGACATCAATCTTTTCTTGTTAGCATCATAAAAAGTAATCGATTTTGTTTTCCCATATTTGAGTTTTTTATATTTGATATCTTTCCAAAAAATCTCCTTTTTGCATTTGAAGCACAGTATCCAATATTCTTCCTTTAGTGAAATCTTATTGACCGTACAACGGTATGTCAGAAGGGTTAGCGAAAGCATGAGCATAAGAGCGCCAAGAGATAAAACAAACACTGCTATATCCCAAGCCTCTCTATTCAAGAACAGTATAAGCACCCCCATGCAAATCGCTAAAACAGTGTAAACCACCATGGCTTTTTTGAACGATTTGCCATTACGTGCAACAAATTCGCCGTTTGGAAGATCCAATTCCTCGCAGGCGGCAGATGCATCTAAATACTCAAATAACTCGTGAATGCCATATCTGCTCATATCGTTTGCTCCTTTCGATGTAATGCAAAGTTGATTTTCGCACCCTGTCCATTGTGCAATTATTCCAGAAAGGTTATCTTTGAAATATCGATCAGCTTGATGGCGGGTGAGGTAAGGTAATCTCCAAGAATGGCGTCGTAATTATCCTGCGGAAGATAAGTATCATTGATGTCGACCGAGGGCATTTCACCGTAAATGGCACGCCAGATCATCATAGCACCTACGTACCCCGCCAAGGGCGTACTGTGCAGATGTTCGTCGTCATAACAAAAATCCCATTTGTCGCGCCCCTCGGCGATCAATTCATCGATCTCGCGCTTCCAATCCAGGCAAAGCAGGCTGGGATAAGCGCGTTTTGCGCTCTCAATCATCGCACGGTTCTCGTTATGTGCGGGGAAAATGATCAGCTTTGTGCCGGATTTCTCACACGCACGCTTGATAATACCAAGATCTTGGTTCATATCCGTATAAAAACCGCACACAAACACGGCACTCCAATCTCCGTTTTCAACACGGTTTATGAAGTATTCACTCTCGGCATACGTT
The DNA here is from genome assembly GCA_015065205.1 of Oscillospiraceae bacterium. GTDB lineage: Bacteria > Bacillota > Clostridia > Oscillospirales > CAG-272 > UMGS1865. Next base: position 2,698 of record SVQS01000047.1, on the reverse strand, counting down.
TTGACGGTTGCATATCCCTCGGAGACAGCCATCATCAATTCTTCCTTGCCGCTTCTCTCGGCAATCTCATTGTAAACGTTACCGATCTGCGAAGTGCCGATAAAGCTGTTGCCAACCACCAAAATGCGCTTATCACGCAATTCGGATAGCTCGTTAAACCTTGGGTTGAGGGTATACTCTCCATACTCAACCTCTTTGCGCAGAGCATCTTGTGCAGCCTTATCCAATTCGCCATAGTTTATTGTCAACGTAATTCGATGGAAAACGCCATCCTCGCTATAGGAATAGGTATAGCGATGGCGGAAGCGCAAGGTCGCACCTGTTCCGCTTTTTTCAAGATATTGATTGACAATCAGACCCGCTGCACTGCTGAACGTTTGCTGATCAAGATCTTTCCACTCAGACAGATCGTCGGCGGCACCCAAAACAATGCGTCCGATCTCCTTGCCGTCACGCAAAAGGATGCGTCCACCCTCTCCATCCTCACGCTCTTCCCAATTTTCGCAGAGCTTCAAGCCAATTGTTTGGTAGGCATCCTTCACACAGTAATAGCTTGTTACAAATTTGGAACATTCTTTCAAGGGGATATTCAAATAATCCTTGTTCTCATTGCGATTTGTTTTCTGATCGGTTGTGGTTTCGTCGGTTGCTTCGGGCTCGGAGTTTGCACTACCGCATCCCCCAAGCAAACAGCAAAGAGCAAGGATAAGGGCGATTATGATACGACTTGTTTTTTTCAAGATAGTTTCCTCCAATGCGTTAAACTCGGCAAATACTTGTTTTTATTTTATCATTTTTGTAGAACGCTGTCAATAACAATTTCTCAATTTGGATAGAGCAGGTCAATTATCAAATCAACTTCGTTATTGCCCACGAAATGACAATAATACCAACACAAATCGCTACTGCCAAGAACATAAAGATCATATCCCACGTGAAGCGATCTTTGCCGCAAAAATTGTCTTTGTAGCCGTATTTTGACAAAAAGGAATATCGAAAAGCATCCCGAAATGTATCCGTGCACACCTGCTGCACACTCATTCTTTCGGCTTTTTTGAGGATTTTTAATATTGTCTTTTCAATTTTTCGGAGAACCTTTTCTTCTTGATAGACTGTTTCCACAGGCTCTTCTCCGACGTGCGGACGTACCACTTGTTTCAACACAAATGCGTATTCCCGACGGCTTGTGCGGTGAACAAGTTTTTTGTCCAACGGGACAACGGTTAATACAAGGCTATGCCATTTGTTCGGCTCAAATTTGTAGCCTTTTTCAACCTCGCGTTTTTTGTCGCGCGCACGTTCCAAAGCATTGAGTATTACTGTTCTCGAGTATGCGCCACCGCTTCTCTCTTGTACTTGTTCCTCAACGTACTTTTTAGAAAGCTCCAGCGCTATGCCTTTTTCTGCAAGCCGATTCTCGTATTTGTCGATAAGCTCTAAAACTTTATTTCTGATTCCCTTCATAGAATCACGCCCTTTCTACTCGTAATATAGCACAAAACAATAGAGATTTCAAGTAAAACGTGGCTGTCTCAAATTTGCATTTGTGACAGCCACGGTACTATATTTTTATCGGTATAAAACGCAATGTGCTTACCCCAAAACATTTATGTCCGAAATCTTTATCAACTCAAAGGTGGGAGAATCCAGGTACGAACCGAGGACAGAATCAGCCCAGGCTTGGTCGATGTAGTCGGTCGTCAATGTTACATTCGGCATCTCACCGTAAATGGCACGCCAGATCATCATAGCACCTACGTATCCTGCCAGAGGAGTACTGTGAGAATGCGCATCATCGATGCAGAAATCCCACTTTGAGCGTCCCTCATTGATGAGTTGATCGATCTCACGCTTCCAATTGATGCAAAGCAACTCGGGATGAGGCCCTATAGAGATGCCAAGCATTGCGTCACTTTCATTATGTGCCGGGAAAATAATAAGCTGCGTATTGGATTTATTGCAGGCATTTTTGATAATGCCTACCGACTCAACATCACGACCGTAAAATCCGCACAGAAATACCGCACTCCATTCACCATTTGCAATGCGTCTCAAAAGGGCTGTATCCTGTGCATACGTACTGATGCTGGCATACCCACGCGATATCGCAGTCATTGTGGCTGATTTTCCGCTGCTTATCGCTATAGCATTGTAGATGTAGCCGATATTAGAGGTAGAAATAAAGCTATTCCCCAAAACCACGATCGGCTTATCCTGTACGTGTGAAAGCGCACCGTACATCGGGTCGGTATGATGCTCTCGATAAATGGCACTCTCGCGAAGCTGCGTGTGCACAAAATTATCAATTTCTCCATAGGCAATTGTCAAGGTTATTGCACGTTCTTTCCCGCATTCCATATAGCGATAATAGAAACGGTAACGAAAACGCAAGGTCTCACCCGTTCCGCTTTTTTCAAGATATTCCGTCACTTGCAGCGATTTGGGGCTGGCATCGGTTTGATTGAGAATTTTCCAATTTGCAATATCGTCTGCCTCGCCAAGCACAATGCGCCCAATTTCCATACCGTCACGCAAAAGTGAGTAGCCACCATCGCCATCTGCTCGATGTTCCCAATCCAAATAGAATTTCATACGAATCGAGATTGAAGAATCCTTGGGCCCGTAGTCTTTACTCATATAACCGCGCGCTTTTTGAATCGGAATATCCAAATACGCATCATCCTCATCCGGATTGTCC
>SVQS01000046.1 GCA_015065205.1 Oscillospiraceae bacterium | reverse complement strand
CGTGAACGTCCTGTCCCTCTCGGTCATAAATCATCTTTCCGCAATCGTTGTAGACCGAATCTATATCATATCCTTCGGCTTTCATCAAAGAGCAAAGGATGTCTCCGCCCTCGTATCCGAGGTCACCCGTCAAAATGAGGTCATAATCTTCGGGAGTCGTTTGCGTTTCTTCAAAAAAACGGCAGAGCGTATCTAAAGCGGCAGGAGCCATTGCCGCGCCCATATTGGCGGCATCCTTCACACCACTATCCTGCACGCGACCAATGACACATCTTCGCACGACCGCTCTTCCCTCGGTTGAAGCTTCTTCATCGTTGATGCCGCGCACAAGAAATGCCCCCGCGCCCGTGACCGTCCATTGCGCGGTTGGCGCTCTCTGCGCGCCGTACTCCAAAGGAGTACGATATTGCCGCTCGGCGGAGCAATAGTGCGAAGAGGTCACCGCAGCGGCAATTTTGCACATCCCGTGACTGACCATCAAAGTGGAAAGTAAAAGGCTTTCGGCGCAGGTCGAGCAAGCACCGTAGAGCCCGATATAGGGGATGTCAAAGCCCTGCAAGCCATACGCAGAACCGACACATTGATTGAGCAGATCCCCCGCAAAAAGCGCCCCCACATTCTCGGGGTGCACATTTGCTTTTGCAAGCGCCGTATTGAGAGATAGGCGTTGCATCTCACTCTCTGCCTTCTCCCAAGTTTTCATTCCAAATCGGTCACAAGGATCGCAAATATCAAACAATTTCCCCAGCGGTCCTTGTGATTCTTTTCCCCCCACAACACTTGCCGAAGCAAAAATTTCGGCTGCTGTTTCTATTACATCACATCTCATAAAACGTCACCTCCCGGACAATTATTTTGTGCGGTTTTTGTCCTGTTATACCAACAGGCGCACAAGGACAAAAAAAAGAGACAAAAAGCAAAAAAATATTTTATTTTTTTTATAAAAAATAAAGAAAAATTCATTGACAAGCATATTATTATATGTTATACTTATACTTGGATATTTAGCGGAGCATAAGCTCCCATTCGATAGAAAGACTACTACCAACAGAAAGGACACAACGAGAAAATGATGAAAAAAAGAATTGTAGCCCTGCTTTTGGCAGGATTGATGACCACTGCTGCCCTTGCTTCCTGCCGCGTGCAAGGCAATACCGATAACCCCGGTGGAACCGAGCCCAACCAAAATAATCAAACCACTACTACCAAGCCGGATGACCCCTACATTCCTCCCGTTGATACGTGGAAAGAAGAAACCAAGGATGTTTACACCATTAAGGAAGTTACGCTGCTTCAAGAGGCGAACAAGTCCAGCACGTCTTTGGGAACTATTCCAAAGGAAACGAAACTGACTAGCACAAAACATAATGCATCTTGGTACTACGTAGAGTACGACGGCAAACAAGGCTATGTTGCCATAAAAACCAACAGCACAACGAATGTTACCGAGATTGATATTTTGGGAACTGACTTTACACCGGTCGAAGGTGGCTCCAAGATCATGTATGTTAAAGAAAAACTTAGAATTCGTCTCTATCCCACCACTGCTGAATTCTCTTCCGAAAAGGGATCTTATAAACTCAACGATGCGGTTACGGTTCTTGCCCACAACAATAATTGGGCTCGTATTCAATATAGCAAAACCGAACAATATTATGTAGCATATACATATCTCTCTGATACTCCAGTTGAAGATCCTAACATTATCCCTGCCGATGAACTCTTTACCGTTATTTCAACCAATGTAAAATCGGCCCCCACAATGTATGTGTACGGCGTTTACCAAGTTGCAGTTCGTAAAGCTCCTCACGCTCAAGCGGACGAAACTGGTGCGCTTAATAAGGGTGACGCAGTTAAGATATTGAAAACCATCGTTATCAACGGCAGTGAATGGACATATGTAGGTATAGAAATCCCCGCCGCCAAACCCGGTGATGATAGTGATTGGAAATATGGATACATCAGTTCTGATTGCCTCGCTCACACCAATGGTGACATGACAATTGAAAACTTGCTTGAAATATACAAAGACTTTACTCCCAAAAAGCAAACGATGTACATCTTGCAGGAAGATAGCATCAATGTTCGTTCTATGCCTTCTTTCGATGATGAAGCCATCATTTCTAGTCCCAAATCCGGAATTGAGCTCAACGAAATCAAAGTTATTCAAGTTTTGGCAGAAGGTATTGTAAAAGACGAAGGGACTCAAAAGGATTATAAATGGTATATCGTTGAATACACGCAAAAGGAAGGCGAAACATCCAAAATTGTTCGCGGCTTTGTTGGTGGAAAAGCTTTGGACTCTCTGACCACAGATCCCAGCGGCAAACCTACTGTTACCTTGGAAGGGCTTTTAAATAGTTACCCCAACGAATATGATATTCTTGAGACTCCCCTTACTGTTACCACAAACGATCTTGCAAACTGCTACGGGACTCCCGCAACAGCTAAAGACCCCCTAAAGCAATTGCCAGCCAATACAACGGTAACGTTGGTTGCTGTACAAAAAGGCTACTCAACAACTTGGGCTGTTATTCAAGATTCTGAAGGCACTTACTACTTCGTCTTCTATTCAAAACTCAACCAAGCAGCAGAATAATTACACACAAAAGGCACTCGCGATGCGAGTGCCTTTTCTTATTATGCTCGTAAAACTGCATTTTTGAAAATGGAAAGGTCGAAAGTGTTCTTTTTGCCGAGGTCTATCTCCTCGGTAAAAGTGCGATGCACCGCCGCATATTTGGCAGGTGCAAGATCGTTGTAGGGTAAAAGTTCAATGGGCTCGTCGCCGATGAATTGGGAGATTGCGCGCAAGTTTTCCTCGGTGTCGGTGATACCCGGAATGAGGGGCGTTCGGAAAAAATGCGGCACACCGCTTTTTATCAACAATTTGGCATTGGAAAGGATTTGCGTGTTGGAAACGCCCGTGTAGTGTCGGTGTGCCTCTTCGTCCATCAGCTTGATATCCATTATAACAAAATCACACAGATGAATAATACGCTCAAAATCGGTTTCGTTTGCGTATCCGCTTGTCTCGATGGTTGTGTGGAGTTTTCCTTTGAGTTCTTTCAAAAGTTCAACGCAAAAATCCGCTTGCAAGAGCGGCTCTCCGCCCGAAAGCGTAACGCCACCACCTATTGCATCGAAAAACGTCTTTTGAGTAAGAAGCCTTTGTGAAAGCTCCTCTACCTCATATTCCCTTCCCACCGAACGCAAAAGGTTTTTGGGGCAAATGTGCAGGCAACGTCCGTAGGCTCTGCAATCGGGATGCCCACATTTGATCCGGCAAAGACCGCATCCGAGGCATCCCTCGGTCTGCTCGTAGAGCTCGGGGGTGGGAGAGAGCCCCTCAGGATTGTGACACCAGATACAGCGCAATGGGCACCCCTTGAAAAAGACCGTGGTGCGAATCCCTTCACCGTCTCTGATGGAAAATTCTTTAATATCAAAAATCAATCCGTTCATATCAAAGTGTATACTCCTGACGCGCAATCACGTGCTCCTGATAGGGCTTATCGAGTTCGACAAAATAAGCAGACCAGCCCCAAATACGAACGATCAGTTGGCGATAGCGTTCAGGATCCTTTTGTGCTTCGCGCAACTGTGCGGGATCGACGGCGTTGAGTTGAATTTGATGTCCTCCACGCAAGATAAAGTAGCGAATAAGCTGTGCAAGCTTTTGGATGCTTTCTCCATCGCGGAAGGTGCTCATAGCAAACTCCAACGTCAAGGGGCCGCCGTTGAGGACTTTTTTCATATCGGCACAAGAAAAATGCTCGCACACTGTAATGGGGCCTGCTGTTTTGGCAAAGAGCGATGGCGAGAAATTCGCACCAAAGGATTCGCCCGCGAGGCGTCCGTCGGCAGTAGCTCCCGTGACGCTTGCGTGGCGCAAGTACATCATTGCTGTACCCGTTCCCGCACGCCAAATACCGCCAAAGCAATTTTTTCGACCTGCAAGCGCATCCGAGAAAGCGTAAAGAACATCTTTGGAAAGCTCTGCTGCCACGTCACCGCCCTCGCATCCCATTTTGGGGGCTTCGTAGCGCAAGCGGTGCAAAAGCTCGGGAGAATTGGCGAAATTTTCGTCCATTGCCACAATCAGTTCTTCGGCGGTGATCGACTTTTCGTCAAATACATATTTTTTGACAGCAGCAAGTGAGTCGGCGGCAGTCGCAATACCTACACCGTGGCTGCCAAAATTTCGATACTTGCGAGAGTCTCGCAAAAGATCGGCAAAGGACGACGGCAACTGATAAACGTTTTTCATAGGAGCGGTCAACTCGTCGCACGCTGCCATCATTTCTTGGCGCATACCTGTGAGAATTTCATCAAAGTTTTGAACGTGCGGCGCATATTTGCGGATAGCGCGGTTGACAACGTCTGCAAGGTTGAGTGCCGTAATATTGGGGATCTCATCTCCCACACCCGGGATGATGAACTCCCAGCACGCCGCCACAACATAGTTAACGGCATCCTCATAGTCATACCCCATTTCCACAAGACCGGGAATAACTACGTCATCGTTACAGTATTGCGGAAAGCCCAAACCAACACGTGTGAGCTTACTTCCCTCTTCATAGACCTCAATAGGCGTGTTTTTATTGACGCGCAGATTGATTTTGGGGTCGATCAAACGGAGTTCTCCGCTTGCTCGCAAGCAAAGGGTGGAAAGCTCGTTGTAGCAATCGTTGCCGTCCTTGTCGATTCCGCCAAGCACCATACTCTGCCCGTTATCTCCTTGCTGGGCACCGTAATACATATCGCTATCCTTGTTAAAAGAAAGGAAAAAGTCGCAAAGCAGGTCAAATGCTTCTTCACGGGTATAAACGCCTGCGTCGCGGTCTTTTTTGTAGTAGGGATAGATATATTGGTCGAAACGGCCTATTGTGTTGTGACAGTTGTCCTCAACCCACAAGGAAAAGTGCAGAACACGAAAAAACTGCAATGCCTCACGGAAATTACGCGCGCCACGGCGCGGAATTTGATCAAAAACAGCTACAACATCGGCTCTGCCCTGCTCCTTTGCAAGCGCACGATAGCGGTCACAAAGGTCGGTAACGGCATCCAGCATTCGGTTTTGAATGGGCGTGGCAGTCTTGCGGTAAGCGTCGAAGCCGCGACTGATCATTGTTTCATAGTTGAGAGAGATATTGGATGCACCGGCATTGTGTCCCCACACAAAACGGTCATGGCTAAGCGCTTCCCACTCCTCGGGGGTAAGAACATCTCCACCGTTCATAACGGAACGTGTGAAAACGATTTTTTCGTCAGGCAAGATGCGCGGCGTTTCCATTGCCATAAGTGTTTCAAAACGGCGACACATACGCTCCTCGTGCGAGAGCCCGAGCGCCGAATATTCGGATGCAAAATCGATATCGCAAGGCACACGCAAGGAGCGGTGCTTGCGGTCAATAATAAAATAATCGTATAGATTTTTTAATGCAGGCTTCATAGAGATCTCCTTCCCTATCAAGGGGTGTATCTTAATTATATTATAATACAAATGTCCTTTCTCTGTCAAGTGCCAAGCCAAAATTGGGACGAGCAATCATATAAAGATGCCCCAACGCATAAAATGCGTTGGGGTGCTTGTGGTTTATCCTAATTATAAGTTACACAAGGCATTAAAAGCTCGCCCTGCGGCGTGCCAGTGCCTGCGTGCGGAAAACAGCGGGTGAGATTCCCATCTGCTCCTCGAATTTACGGCTGAAGTGTTGAACCGTTTTAAAGCCGCAACGAGTGGCGATCTCCTTAACGGGTAGATTGGTAAACTCCAAAAGCTTTTTGGAAACGGTGATGCGATAGTCCCACAAATAGGCGATTGGTGTGAGTCCAAACTCCTCTTTGAACAGCTTTGTCATTGTAGAGTGATTGACCGAGCAAGCTTTTACAATATCCTGCAGGGTAATGTTCTCGGAGTGGTGCGCCTCAATAAATGCCACCGCCTTTTGCAGGTTGGGGTTTTCAAATTCTTCGGCCTTTTCGGTCACCTCAACGTAACGTCCGCCGACAAAATCGTAAATGCGTTCAAGCAGGATCATAATTTCAATGAAATAGGAGCGGCTGCGGCAGGGATAATACCAATCGGGTTGCTCGTTCAGCTCGGTCATTATTTTGGAGAACAAAAAACGCATTGTGGTCTGATTTTCGTCAAGCATTGGCAAAATCGGTCTGCGACCGCCGGTAAAGGGGCTGAGCAGGAAGAGATCGTGAATGTTTGCAAGTGCCTCATAATTGGGAGAATGCACGCGATCAAAGGTCATATTGATGTTCAAAAAGGTAGGGTGAAAATAAATGGAATCGCACACCAGGTGACGCTTGCGGCGCAGCTTTACCTCTTTGGTCTCATCCAAGCAAATCAGGCACGGAGACATAGCATTTAAAATGCGCTCCCCCACCTGCAGGCTCACACTACCCTCGTGAATGATCAGCAGTGCAAAGCAATTATTTTTTATATCAAGATCGTCAAGCGGATCGTTTTCTATACATTTTACGGGCAAGTATTTTCCAACGTAGCGTTGCTTATAATCGTCGGTTTGGGCTAACATAGAAACCTCCTTTTGCAATGTGTAAGACACTTTTATTATAGCAAACCACGGCATTGATTTCAAGAGGTCTTTTGTCGAAATTTAACGCAAGATGTTTCTTTTTTATGCACAGATAAATTTTGACAAAAACAATATAAAAAAATGCAAAATGCGTGCTGCTTTAAATGAATAAAATCATTCTTTTTGTGCATTTGACATAAAATGCCCAAATTATGCCCAAATGATTGACAAATTTCGACTTTTTTTGTATAATAAAGGAACACAGCACTCTGAAAGGGACTATTTATGGGTAACATCATTATTAAGGAAATAACGACCGAGCGCGACAGACGTCTCTTTGTCAATTTTCCCAATCAACTCTATAAAAACGAGCCGAACTATGTTCCCGGCTTTTTTGACGATGACGTAGACGATTGGAATCCTTCCAAAAACCCCGCATTTGAATACTGTGAAGCAAAATGCTTTTTGGCTTATGAGGACGGCAAAATCGTAGGCCGCATCGGTGCGATTCTGAGTCACCGCGCCAACGAAAAGTGGGGACAAAATCAAATGCGCTTCTCACAAGTGGACTTCATCGATGATGCTCGCGTTTCCAAAGCACTGTTTGATACAGTGGAAGCTTGGGCACGCGAAAAAGGCTGCGAGCAGGTTCACGGTCCCTTGGGCTTTTGCGATCTTGACCGTGAGGGGATGCTGATTGAAGGCTTTGACCGTCAAAGTATGTTCATTACCTATTACAATGCTCCCTACTACAAAGAGCATCTTGAACGCCTCGGTTACGGCAAATCCACCGACTGGATCGAATTCCGCATCAACGTTCCCTCGCCTGACTCGCGTGAGGGGCAAATGATTGCCCGTGTAGCCGCTCGCAACGAGCGCCAAGGCAAATATCACGTGGCATCGCTCAAGCATCGCCGCGACTATAAGCCCTATGTGAAACAAGTGTTCCAGCTTGTTAACGAGGCATACGCTCCCCTTTACGGCACAGTTGAGCTTTCCGAACGCCAAATTGAAAAATATGCCAATAAATTCATTCCACTCGTCAACCCCGACTACGCTTGCTTTGTGGTAGATGAGAACGACCAAATGGTCGCCTTTGGCGTGACGGTTCCCTCTTTGGCAACCGCTCTGACCAAATGCCACGGAAAACTCTTCCCTTGGGGATGGGCCCCCGTTCTTTACGCAATGAATCATAACGACACAGTTGACCTTCTCCTGATTGCCATCAAGCCCGAGCTGCAAGGCAGTCTCCTCATTGCAACCATCTTTAACCACTTTGTCAACTCCACGGCAAAGAACCACATTCTTTATGCCGAAACAGGTCCTCAACTTGAGACGAACACAAAAATTCAGGCACAGTGGAAATTCTTTGATAAGGAACAGCACAAACGTCGCCGTTGCTTTATAAAAGACCTTACATAATAATAAACAGGAATCTGCCGCCTCGCATCACTCCGAGACGGCAGATTTTTTATTGATTTAACGATCAGAAGCAAGCCTTGAGAATTTCCAAAATTTCTGCATGAGCGACCGTGTGGTATCCTCCACCCTCTTCAACCGAATTGGCAATCAAGGGGAGCATCTCCTCGGTAGCACCAAGCTCACGCAAGGTCTTGGGCATACCCATCTCTTCCATAAAGGCTTCCATCGCGTCAATACCCGCAAGAGCCACCTCTTCGTCACTCTTGCCCGTTGCATCAACGTCCCAAACGTTCTTTGCAAAACGTACAAACTGGTGCAATCCGTAGCGGTAAACGTAGCGGTAGTACGGCAGAGAAATGACTGCCAATCCAAGACCGTGCGGGCAATCGGTGTAAGCCCCCAACTGATGCTCGATGCCGTGCACCTCCCAATCCTGTGTTTTGGAAAGTCCCGCAATGCGATTGAGCGCTACGGTGGAGCCCCACATAATGTTGCTTCGCGCCTCATAATTTTGGGGATCTTTGTTCGCAATTTTCGCGTTGTGGATAACAGAGCGCAAAAGTGCCTCGATCAGATAATCACTGACATTGTCATCGTCTCCCGAGAAGTACTGCTCGCACAGGTGAGAGATAATATCAAAAATGCCGCTGACCATTTGAATATGCGGAACACTATAGGTAAACTCGGGATTGAGAATGGAAAACTTGGGATATACTTCTGGCGGGAACACTCTTCCCTCTTTGATCATCACATCTTCATTGGTAATCACCGAGCCACCGTTCATTTCGGAACCTGTCCCAACCATCGTCAAGATCGAAGCCACCGGAACAACGCGGCTATCCAAGGGAGCAAAATCCACCCAATATTTTTGCCACGGGTCGCCCTCGGTGTATGCAGACACAGAAATTGCCTTTGCACAGTCAACAACCGATCCACCGCCTACAGCGAGAATCAGATCAACGTTGTTCTCACGCACAAGACGTGCGCCCTCAAGAACCTGAGAATAAGAGGGATTGGGCTTGATACCGCCACACTCAATAATATTTTTGTTGCACGCGTTGAGAATATTCACGACCTCGTCGTAGAGTCCTATCCGTTTGATTGCTCCCTTTCCGTACAAAAGCATCACGTTTTTGCCGTAAGCGGCAAGCTCCTCGGGGAGCTTTTGCATTGCATCCTTACCAAAATGGATGCGCGTGGGGTTGTGGAATGTAAAATCGTATTTCATTTGTATTTCTCCTTTTCTTCTCGTTTACTTCACCAGTCCGTATCCGCCTGCATATTTGCTGACATCAGATGCCACAACAAACACGCGATTGTTGCACAGCTTGCGAATTTCTCTGAGTACACGCTTCATCTCGCAACGCGGTAGAACAATGAGGATCATGTTCATTCGATCGGTAGAGCCCCGACCGCTGAAAATAGTGTAGCCGCGCTTGTTTTCGCGCAGATAAGCTATGATGAGCTTGGTGTTCTCATCATTGGCAATAAGCTGCAGATTGGAAGTCCCCAACGCAATTTTGCCCTCGATTGTGGAACCAAGAAAAAGTCCCGTTGCATAGCCAACACAGTAGAATAGCAACAGAAACAGATTGTCGCCAAGCGTTGAGATGATGGTGGAAATAACAAGTCCCCAAATCATACACTCCACAAAGCCGAGCATAGCCGCCTTGAGCCTCTGCCCCTTGACCATCATGCAGGTTTTGAGAGATTGGATGGTGATTTCAATAATTTTTGCTGCGCATACGATCAAGCACACGACAATGGGATGTAAGGATGCTAAAAATTCGGACATATACGTAAATTCTCCTTTTATTTTTGAACGCCAAGTAAACGACGGCTTCGTTTTGCATACACAATGGTTGCGTAGGTATCTTCCGATGAGAGTGACCTTCCTCCATACACAACGGTACCGTCTTCCAGCGTGATGTAGGGATCTCTGATGTAAGGGGAAACTTCTATTTCTCCTGTATATACGACGTAATCCTTTTTAAAATGGTCTTGCATCGGCTGAATGATTCCAAACACCAGAATAAGCACACCAGCACAAACGATCAAGCACCAAAGAAAAGCAGTTCTGATTCGCTCTGCCCTGTTTTCCTTTCTACGCTTTTTCAAGCTGCGTTCTTCTTTTGCCAGTCGCTTGGCAGCTTTTTCATCGGTGGCAGCTTGCGCGCGTAATTTTTTGATTCTTTCCATTCTCTTGGTATCGCGCCCCTCCAACTGCAAATGAATCAAAAACACAGCCGCGGCAACGGTTAATAAGAACAGAAAAATAAAAAGAACATAGTTTGCCACGAGCTTTGACTCATTGATTGGAATACCGTTGTAAACGCTCATACCGCCACCACCTTTCTGTGTTTGTTGCTCAAGAGGATATCAATAAAATTGTTCAACAGTAACTTCTTCGCCTGTTGTTTCATCGCGGAAGCGGAAACGACGAAGATCACCTTCGCTTTTTCCTTTGCCAATGTAGGTGCAGGGCTTCCCCTCTTTATCCATCGGCCATTCGGACGCTTGCGCCCAGCAAGGATAGCCTTTTTCGCTTTTGAAATCTTCCTTAATTTTGGCTTTGATCGCCTTTTTGCGCTCGCCCTTTTTCATAGTTTCAGGGAACAGCGGAATGATGTGCTTTTGAATATACTTTTCCGATTCGCCGCCTTCAAGATATTCGGGGATCACTTCGATAGGAAAACTGCTTGCTTCTCTGTATTTATAGAAAAACGGAACGGATTGATCAATTTGTGTATAAATTTCGTAAACCTCACTGTAAAAAGCAGATGATCCACTTGCTGTTTCCACATCATGAGTAACCATACGAAATTGATACGTCAACAGCTGACGAACCGATTCGTATTTTGGAGGACCATATAGTCTCCCCGGATCTCTATGAGGCTCCAGCAAATACGGTACAACAGAAGAAAAGCTATGCTCCTCTCCCCCTACCAAACAAGTATAAGGAATCGGCTTTCTGCTGTAATCCTTTTTCATATCATCAATGATTTTTTGCAAAAAGGCATCAATTTCGGGCTTTTCGTCATATAAACGGCGAAATTCCACAATATCAAGATCTCCCTTTAGGAAATCAACAATTACTTGCTGTGCGTATTCCATAATGTGGTCTCCTTTTCGTTTATAAAGAATCTGAAATCAATTTTATGATATAGGCAATTAGCGCAAACAAAACCACAACATAACCGTATGTTAATCTATCCCATGCAATTTGTTTGTTAACCTTCAATGTATCTTTAGATAGTCCCCCACCGCGTTTTTTATGAAACTTGTTATCGTCTTCTATCGCCCATGAAATAAACTTGCGAAGGATAAAATACAAAATGGTTACAAGAACGATTAAACCAATTGCTAATAGAAATTCAGGCCAATTCATAAATCATAAGCTCCTCCCAACAGCTAAATAAGATTGCTGTTATCTTTTGCGTTTTGATTTCCTGTATTTATTTTATCATAAAGGAATGCGAAAGTCAAGGCAAAAGTACCGTTTCGGAGTTTTGCAAAAATATTTTCAAAAAAAGTATTGACAAAAAGAGATGTGTGTGATATAATATTCAAGTACGTGTGAGAGCACATTTTTGCGAGTGTAGTTCAATGGTAGAATTCCAGCCTTCCAAGCTGGCCGCGTGGGTTCGATTCCCATCACTCGCTCCAAAAAGGTGACCGATAAGGCACCGGTGATGTGCCTTTAGCTCAGCCGGATAGAGCAACTGCCTTCTAAGCAGTAGGTCGGGGGTTCGAATCCCTCAAGGCACGCCACAAATTAAATATGGTGGGATTGGCGCAGTTGGCTAGCGCGTCAGGTTGTGGCCCTGAAGGTCGTGGGTTCGAGCCCCATATCTCACCCCATAAAAGCGAGAACCTCCGCAAATGCGGAGGTTCTTTGCTTTTATGCAGATGACTTTATAG
>SVQS01000045.1 GCA_015065205.1 Oscillospiraceae bacterium | reverse complement strand
CAGTTCGTTACACCGACCTGACCTATGCCGAGATTCTCGATAAGAATCTGCGCGCACTTGATCTTTCGGCAGCGACGTTCTGTATGGATAACAATATCTCGGGCTATGCATTCGGTTTGGCAAATCCTGAAAATATCTACCGCGCCGTTATGGGTGAGCCCGTTGGCACTGCTATTCACAACTGAAAACACAAGATTTACATAGAAAGGACTTAACGAATATGAAATTCAACACAAAGCCCACTGAAGAAAGAATGCAAAAGAGCATTGACGTTTACGAAAACAATCTTTCCACCATCCGTGCAAGCCAGGCAAACGGTGCAATCGTTTCCAAGGTCACCTTTGATTACTACGGAGCGCAAACAAGACTGACCGATATGGCAAGTGTTGCGGTTACCGACCCCAAAACGCTGACCATCACTCCTTACGACCGTTCCACTCTCAAGGCAATGGTTAAGGCAATTCAGGCATCCGACATCGGCATCAACCCCGCCGACGACGGTAGCGTAATCCGCCTTGTTTTCCCACCTCTTACCGAGGAGCGTCGTAAGACCTTGGCAAAGCAGATCCAAAAAATGGGTGAGGAAGCACGCGTTGCTATCCGTAACATCCGTCGCGATGCCAACGACGATATCAAAAAGCAAAAGAAAGACGGTCTTATGACCGAGGACGAGCAAAAGGCAGGAGAAAAATCCGTTCAGGATATCACCGACCGTTTCATCAAGCTGGTTGATGAAATCACGTCCGGAAAAGAAAAGGAAATCATGAAGATCTGATCAGTACAAGGGGTGTGACAGCAATTTTGTTGTCAGTCACACCCCTTGCTGTTCATCAATGGGGTAAGAATGGCACTCAAAAAAGAGAGGATTCAAAAAGAGGGGAGCTTGGTTGACGAGCGTCTTCGCCATATTGCATTCATTATGGATGGCAATGGCCGCTGGGCACAAAAGCGGGGAATGCCGCGCAGCTACGGACACTCGGTGGGAGCCGAGACCTTTCGACGCGTGGCGGAGTACTGTCGCAAAATCGGCATCCGCTATATGACGGTCTATGCATTTTCCACCGAAAATTGGAAAAGGCCCCACGAGGAAGTACAGACTATAATGGATATTCTGACGGATTATATCGACAAATGTGCAAACAATGCCGAAAAGGAGAATATTCACGTTCGCTTTATTGGCAATCTTTCCGTTTTTTCCCAAGATCTACAAGATAAGATGGAGCGAATAGACAGAGAAACGGTACACCACCCGTTCTGTCTCAATATTGCCTTCAACTATGGCGGCAGGGAAGAGCTTGTTCACGCTTGCACGGCACTTATCCGTGAAGGAAATGCCAACGTTACCGAGGCTGATATTTCCGCAAATCTCTATACTGCAAATTGCCCCGACCCCGACCTTATTGTAAGGACCGGGGGAGATATGCGTATATCCAACTTTCTGCTTTGGCAGTCCGCCTATGCAGAATATCATTTTACCGACGTTCTTTGGCCGGATTTTTCCGAGAGGGATGTTGATGCGGCAGTTGCCGCATTCTATTCAAGACGCCGTCGCTTTGGCGGAGTTTGACACATAGGAGGAGACTATGAAACAACGTATTATAACGGGAATCATTGTAGTTCTCATTATGATTCCCATTCTGTTGTTTGCACAAACACCGGTTTTGCCCATTGCCATAGCAGTCGGATCTGTGATTGCTATGTTTGAAATGATGCGATGCATCGGCTTACAAAAGGCGTACGCTTTTGCTATTCCGCTTTATGCATTGGCGGCAAGCCTGCCATTCCTTTCGCGCTTTATGGCACTCGGCTCGCTCAACGCAACCGTAAAACCCGAGTCTGCAAAGCATTTGGCGCAGTATGGTGCTATTATTATGATTATCATCTTGTTCTATTTCTTCACAGTAGCCATTTTTTCGCGCGGCAAGTACAATTTAAGCGACGTTTGTGTGCTTTTTGCAACCGCGTTCTACATCTTGATGGGATTCAACTCAATCATCATTTTACACGACAATGAGGTGGGGGGACACGTTCTTTACCTTGCTATATTCGTCAGCGCGTGGATGACCGACGTCTTTGCTTATTTTTGCGGAATGCTATTTGGCCGAGACGGAAAGCATAAGCTCATTCCCGATGTCTCTCCCAAAAAGACGGTAGAGGGAAGCATCGGCGGCATTATTTTTTGCGTTCTTGGAATGATGATTTTCGGTATGCTTTGTAACTGGCTTACCGAGTACGACTCCAATATACTTATGTTTGCATTGGGGGGTGTTTTGGCATCTATCGTTTCGCAAATTGGAGATTTGCTGATGTCTTACGTTAAGCGCCACTATAGCATTAAGGATTTTAGCCAACTCTTTCCGGGGCACGGCGGTGTTCTCGACCGCTTTGATTCCATCCTTGCTGTTTCCATCGCAATGATGTGTCTGACCACTTTTGTAGACTTTTTCTGAGGTGACGTATGATTGATGTAAGCTATCCATCCATCTCTATTCTCGGTTCAACCGGATCTGTGGGGCAACAAGCAATCGATGTTGCTATACAGAAGGGAATTCGTGTCAACTGTATATCTGCTTATCGTAATGTTGACCTTGTTGAACATCAGGCTCGTGCGCTTTGTGTGAGCGCGTGTGCGATGGCTGACCGTGATGCCGCAAAGGAACTCAAACGCCGCTTGTTTGGTACCAATATCGATGTTTACGCCGGTATCAATGGCATTTGTGAGATGGCAACACAGAAATATAGCAACCGCGAAGTAGTGCTTAACGCCATCATCGGTGCATCCGGTTTGCGTCCTACCTTAGCCGTACTGGGAGCAGGCAAAAAGCTTGCACTTGCCAATAAGGAGTCTCTTGTGTGTGCAGGGGAGTTTGTAATGCAACTTGCCGAAGGTAAAAAAGCACAGATACTTCCTGTTGATAGTGAGCACTGCGCAATCTTTCAATGTTTGCGAGCAGGCAAAAAAGAAGAAGTAAAGCGACTTTTACTTACCGCATCGGGCGGCCCATTTTACGGAATGACAAGAGAACAACTGGGAGATGTTACACCCGAGAAAGCTCTGGCACATCCTACTTGGAATATGGGTGCCAAGATTACCGTCGACAGTGCTACCTTGATGAACAAAGGCTTTGAGGTTATTGAGGCGGTGCACCTGTTTGGTATTGCCCCCGAGCAGATAGAAGTACTCATTCATCGCGAGAGCATAATGCACTCTGCGGTGGAATATATTGATAACAGTGTCATTGCGCAAATGTCGGTGCCCGATATGCGTCACTGTGTGCAGTATGCGCTAACGCATCCTGTGCGAGCCGAGGGAGTTGTTGAGCCCTTGGACTTTACCAAACTCGCATCTATGACCTTTGCCAAGCCCGATACCGATACGTTTGTGCTTTTGGAGCTTGCAAAGGAGGCTATCCGTCGCGGTGGGGCGTATCCTGCCATACTCAATGCGGCAAATGAAGTTGCCGTTGCAGCCTTTTTAGATAAAAAACTCAGTTTTACCGGTATTTTTGACGTTGTAACCGATACTTTTGAGGCAATGTCCGATGCAAGACGCATCTGGTCTGTAGACGATATTTTTGCCTTTGACGGTGCCGCGCGCTCTCTGGCAAACGAATTTTTAGAAAAGAGAAGCAGTTATTGCTGATTTTTGGAGGAACCCAATTTGAACCCTTTGTATATTGTTTATGCAATTCTTATTTTTGGCTTATTAATTTTCATTCACGAGCTCGGTCACTTTATTGTTGCACGCTTGTGCGGTGTTAAGGTGTTGGAGTTTGCTATTGGTATGGGACCCAAGCTCATCTCATGGAAAGGGAAGAAGAGTGGAACACGTTATGCTCTGCGCCTGTTTCCTATTGGTGGCTTTGTCAATATGCTCGGTGAGAACGGTATGGAAGTCGTGCAAGGAGACAATGGAGAGGGAAAAGACTCTTCGACCTTGTTCCGTGAAGTTCCCGACGACGATCCCGAAGATACAAGACCGGTGAATACTGATTGGCAAGAGCTTTCCCCCGAGATTGCCAAGCAGGCTTATTGCAACCAAAGCGTTTGGAAGCGTATCCTTATCTCGATTGCAGGCCCTGCAATGAATATCATCCTTGGCATTCTTTTAATGCTTGTGATGGTGATTGTACAGGGACAAAACGCTGCCGCAACCACCGTTGTAGCAGGCTTTCACGTTCAGTATACTGCCGAGGAAGCGCAGTATGGCTTCGAACCCGATGACCATCTCTATTCCGTCAACGGCGAGCGGTTGCTTTCCTATGAGGATTTTGAGCGTTTCGTTAAGGAGGCAAACGGTGAAGAAATCACCGTTACCGTTCAGCGCATCAATGATGAACACACAGATTACGAAATGGTTGACATAAAAGTGGCCCTTGCCGAGTCAGACCTTACTCTTTTTACAGGCTCTTTGAGTGAAAATTGCGGCTTGAATATCGAGGATAAGGTTATCAAGGTCAATTCCACCCGTGTTCACACCTACGATGAGCTCAGCTATGAAATCATGAATCAGGGCTACAAGCCCTTGACGCTTACCGTTCTGCGTGACGGGGAAAAGGTAGTGCTGGAAAACGTTATTGTGCCTTCGTATGAGAATGAGGGAATCGTTTTCGGTAATATGGACTTTCTCATTTACCGCGAGCCTGATTTTGATTTCGTAACCGTTCTCAAACATACTTGGTTCCGCTCGCTTTCTACCGTTAAAATGGTCTACGATTCGCTCTTCGGTCTATTTTCCGGAAGATATGGAGTTGAGGCTGTTTCGGGACCTGTGGGCATTACCAAGGTAGTAGGGCAGGCCGCACAGTACGGCTTTATTCCGGTTTTAAACCTCATTGTTATCATTTCCATCAACTTGGGTGTGATGAATCTGTTACCCATCCCCGCACTCGATGGCGGACACATCTTTATTTACCTTATCGAAGTTGTGCGTCGCAAGCCGATGAAGCGCGAGCTCGAAGGCATCATCAATCTTGTTGGTCTTGTTCTTATGCTTGCCTTGGCTGTGCTGATCGCCATAAAGGATATTATCGCATTATGAGATACAACGATATTAGAAGAAAAACACGAAGTATTGCAGTGGGGCAGTGCCGCATAGGTGCGCGCGCCCCCATTGCCATTCAATCTATGACCAACACTCCCACCGCCGATGCGGAGCGGACCTTGGAACAGGTGCGCAAGCTTGAGCGTGCAGGATGTGAAATCGTGCGCCTTGCTGTTCCAACAGAGGAGGCGGCTTACACCGTTTGGCAGCTCAAAGAAGCCGGCATCAAGATTCCCATTGTAGCCGATATTCATTTCGATTATCGCATCGCTCTGCGCTGTGCCGAGCTTGGATTTGATAAAATTCGTATCAACCCCGGAAACATTGGGGATGAAGATCGCATCAAGGCTGTTTGCGATGCTTGCCGTGAGCGCCGTATTCCTATTCGCATAGGCGTGAACGCAGGCTCTCTTGAGGGACACATTCTCAAGAAATACGGCTCTCCCACTCCCGAAGCACTCTGCGAGAGCGCACTCTATCATATTGCTTTGCTTGAAAAATTCGGCTTTTACGATACTGTAATTTCTATCAAAGCATCTACTGTGCACGATATGATCGTTGCCAACCATCTTTTGGCAGAAAAATGCGATTACCCCTTGCATCTCGGTGTTACAGAGGCAGGTGGTGGTGAGCGTGGACTCCTCAAGAGTGCCGTAGGCATTGGCGCACTCCTTTGTGACGGCATAGGAGATACCATTCGTGTTTCCTTGACCGATGATCCCGTCCACGAAATTGCTGCGGCACGCAAGATTTTGCAAGCCGTTGGCATTGAGGGACAAAGTGGCTTGGATATTGTCAGCTGTCCCACCTGTGCACGCACAGAAATTGACCTTATTCCTCTTGTCAAACGCTTTGAAGCGGCAGTTGCCGCCGAAGGACTTGACCAAGTTCCCGTTAAGGTTGCGCTGATGGGGTGCGTTGTAAACGGACCGGGTGAAGCACGCGAAGCTGACATCGGTATTGCAGGAGGCAAGGGTGAGGCAGTGCTGTTCCGTCACGGAGAAATTGTAGAAAAAATTCCCGAGAGGGATATTGTAGAAAGACTTTTGCGAGAAGTACGCGCAATGAAGGAACATAAAACGTTATGAGTAAAAATCTGCTTGAAATTTTTAACCGATATCAACCCGACAATGCGTCTGCCGAAGCTTTACTTTCGGCAGACGCTGACGGCATTTCTCTCAGGGCCGATAAGGAACAGCGCATCATAGAGGTAACGGCTCCGTTTTCTCGCATTATTCCGCGCACAGAACTTTATCGTATCGAGGAAGAAATCCGCAAGGCATACGCTCTGAACAGCGTCCGCATCTGTCCTATTTACGGTGCGGAGCTTTTTGACGTTTCGCAAATTCCCGATCTCTTGATGGAGACCAACCGCCGCGGCATTGTTGCCAAAGGCTTTTTTGACCGATGCGAGTACCGTCTCTCGAGCAATGTCCTTGATATTGACATTCCGTTTACAAACGCAGGTATCAACCTCATTGAGCGTGCAGAAACACCGCGCTTGATGGAAAAGCTCGTAAAAGATACCTACGGTGTTACCTTGCAAGTTAAGCTTCACACCATAAAAGATTTTGACCCCCTTGAATATAATAGCTCAGTGCAAGACCGCATTGTAGCAATGAGTCGCGATGCCGCACGTGCAGAGGTGCAATATCAAAAAGAGGCTTCCCGTGCCCCCGAGGCGTTTGCAGATGACGGCGAGGAAGAGCAAGTAATGCTTCCGCGTGCAGCTTCGATTTATGGCGAGGTTGCCTATCCCGAATATGACGAGGGCACTTGTCGTATTGGTGCATCGGTGTTTGATATCAGCGAGCCCGAATATGTTTACGGCGAACCTTTTGAGATTCGCCCGTTACCCATTGGTGCTATCGATAAACCGCAAAAGAATCTTACCATCATTGGTGAAGTTTTCGATCTTGTTCGCGAAGAAAGCCGCGGCGGCGACCGCTATGACGTTAGCTTTGCCATTTTCGATGGCAATGCATCCATCGAGCACCGTTCTTATTCCTTGGATATTGATGCGGCAACCCAGCTTTGCGAAATGCTCCACAACGGCGATGCCGTTGCTATGCGCGGATATGCTAAGCACGTGACAAGAAAGGGTAAGACCGATCCCGATTTTACATTTTATTACACGGATATTGCGAAAATTTCCAAAATTAAGCGTCGTGATACGGCAGAGAAGAAGCGCGTAGAACTGCACTTGCATACAACTATGTCCACAATGGACGCACTTATCGCCCCCGATGCCGCCGTCAAAACGGCGCTCAAATGGGGTATGCCTGCCGTTGCCATTACCGATCACGGCAACGTACAAGCCTATCCCGATGCAATGCTCACCGTAGAAAAAGCTGCAAAGGGAACCGATTTTAAGGTCATCTACGGTATCGAAGCCTATTTTGTCAACAACACTGCGGGTGCAATTACAGGCAAATACAATCCCAATTTGCACGCAGAATGTGTTGTTTTTGATATCGAAACCACAGGTCTTTCGGTACAGAATTGCAAAATCACCGAAATAGGTGCCGTTAAAATCAAAAACGGAGAGGTTTTGGAAAGATTTAATACCTTTGTAGACCCCGAGGTGCCTATTCCTGCCGATATTGTTGAATTGACAGGCATCACCGACGAAATGGTAAAGGGCGCGCCCAAATATGGGGAAGCACTCAAAGCGTTCTTCGATTTTGTAGGCAATGATCCTGCAAAAGAGATACAGCCACTCCTGATTGCGCACAATGCAAACTTTGATATCGGCTTTATCCGTCACTTTGCAAAAGAGGCAGGACTGCCTTTCGAAAATCCTTATCTTGATACCCTCGCGCTTTCGCGATACATCAATCCCGACCTCAACAAGCATACCCTCGATGCGATTGCAAATGCGTATAATTTGGGTGACTTTAACCACCACCGCGCTTGCGATGATGCCGAAATGCTCGCACACATCTTCTTCCGTATGACCGACATTATGGAAAAATCCGATTTGCGCGACTGGCGTATGCTGCAACAGGAAATGGCAGAGAAGACCGATCCGCTCAAGCTCAAGCCCTATCACCAAATCATTCTTGTTAAGAACAAGGTAGGCTTGAAAAATCTCTATAAGCTCATTTCGATGAGCTATCTCGATTATTACCGTCGCTTTCCGCGTATTCCCAAAACGGTGCTTGAGAAGCACCGCGAGGGGCTTATCATCGGTTCTGCCTGCGAGGCAGGCGAATTGTTCCGCGCCATTCTTGAGAACAGACCTGAGAGTGAGATCGAGGAGATCGTCAATTTTTACGATTATCTCGAGATCCAACCCATTTGCAACAACCGCTTCCTCATTGCCGAGGGAACCGTTGCCGATGACGAAGGATTGCGCAATCTCAACCGCCGCATTGTTGAGTTGGGGGAAAAATACGGCAAACCCGTTTGCGCTACGTGTGATGCGCACTTCCTCAACGAAGAGGACGAGCTCTACCGCAAGATTTTGCTTGCTGGTATGAAATTTAAGGATTTCGACCGCGACGTTGGCATTTATCTGCGTACCACCGATGAAATGCTTGCAGAATTCTCCTATCTTGGAGAAGAGAAGGCATACGAGGTCGTTGTTACCAACACCAACCTCATTGCCGATATGATCGAGCCCGTACGCCCCATTCCTGAAGGCAACTATACCCCCGAAATGGAAGGGGCAGACCAAGAGCTGCAGGATATGTGCTGGGAGAGAGCCAAGAGAATGTATGGCGATCCGCTCCCCGAGCTTGTTTCCAAAAGACTTGCGCGTGAGCTGGATTCCATCGTTAAAAACGGCTTTGCAGTGCTCTATCTCATTGCACAGCGTCTTGTAAAATATAGCGAGGATCAAGGCTACCTTGTTGGTTCGCGTGGCTCAGTAGGTTCTTCCTTTGCTGCAACAATGGCAGGTATTTCCGAGGTCAACCCTCTGCCACCGCACTATTATTGCCCCAATCCCGAATGTAAACACAACGAGTTCTTTACCGATGGCTCTGTTGGTTCGGGCTTCGATTTGCCAGATAAAATGTGTCCCAAGTGCGGAACAAAATATATGGCGGACGGTCACGATATTATGTTTGAGACCTTCCTTGGCTTCTATGGCGACAAATCCCCTGATATCGACCTCAACTTCTCGGGAGACGTGCAGGGAAGAGTCCACAAATACACCGAGGAGCTTTTCGGTGAGGGACACGTGTTCCGTGCGGGAACGCTTGGCACACTTGCCGATAAGACCGCATATGGCTATGTTGCAAAGTTCGTTGAGGAAAAGGGCATCAGCCTCCCAAGAGCCGAAATGAACCGCTTGGTTCAAAATTGCGTAGGTGTTAAGCGCACCACAGGTCAGCATCCGGGCGGCATCATTGTTGTACCTTCGCAGTATGACGTTTACGACTTTACCCCCGTTCAACATCCCGCAGATGACCCGAACTCGGATATCATCACAACGCACTTTGCATTCTCTTACTTGCACGATACCATCCTCAAGCTCGACGAGCTTGGACACGATATTCCCACCAAATATAAGTATCTCGAACGCTTCACCGATACGTCCGTTCTTGACGTTCCTATGAACGATCGCTCGGCTTATGAGCTCTTTGAATCCACAAAACCGCTTGGCATTAGACCCGAGGATATCGAAGGCTGTACCATTGGTACTTACGGTCTTCCCGAATTGGGAACCCCCTTTATTCAACAGGTTCTCATTGATGCAAAGCCGCGCAACTTTGCCGACCTTTTGCAGATTTCGGGCTTGACACACGGAACTAACGTATGGCTTGGAAATGCGCAAGACCTCATTAAAGAGGGTATCTGCGATATTTCCCGCGTTATCGGTACGCGTGACGGTATTATGCTGGATATGATCCGTTACGGACTCGAAAACGCTACTGCATTCAAGATTATGGAAGCGGTTCGTAAGGGCAAAGGGCTAACGCCCGAATGGGAAGAGGATATGCGCGCGCATAACGTTCCCGAGTGGTATATTGCATCTTGTAAGAAGATTAAATATCTTTTCCCCAAGGCGCACGCGGCGGCATACGTTATGTCGGCAATCCGTTTGGCGTGGTATAAGGTGCATCAGCCCGTAGCGTTCTATTGCACCATGTTCACCGTAGCTCCCAACGGCTTTGATGCACAGGTGGCAGGCGGCGGCAGACAGAGCGTAGTTGCGCTGCTACGCGATATTCAAAAGCGCGGCAAAGAGGCTTCGCAAAAGGAGCAGAGCAGTGTGCCCGTATGGCAGCTGACGCTGGAAGCAATGGCACGCGGCATCAAGTTCCTGCCCGTCGATTTGGAAAAATCGCACGCTTTTATCTTCCAACCCGAAAACGGAGCTATCCGTATGCCGTTCTCATCCCTGCCGGGACTTGGAGAGAACGCGGCGCAGAATATCATCAAAGCTCGCGAGGAAGAGCCCTTCTTCTCGGTGGAAGATTTGCAAATCCGCGCAAAGATCTCCAAATCTGTCATCGAAATGCTCCGCGCCAACGGCGTTCTCGATAACATCAGCGAGACCGACCAAATGACGATGACATTCTAACTTTGTTACAAAAACACGAAGGACTGACTCATTTTGAGTCAGTCCTTTATGCTTTACGCAATTGCTCCAAGCGTGCCAATGGCATCCTCGGCGCAAACCACCGCGCCGTGCTCAGCAAGGTAGAGGCGGAGCTGTGCGGCGTTTTCTACGCTACCGTATTCTACAACGAAGTAGAGCTCCTCCGGTGTTGCAAAGGGAGAGGAAGCAAACGTGTTGATGAAAAGATAATACCGTCCCGCGTCGTCTCGATATGCACTGCTGGCAGTTATGTAATCCATTGGCAGAAGCCGTCGACAAACAGATAACAGTTCTTCAAGCCCTTCAAAACAATAGGCAAACGAGCGACAAAAGCTCCCACGTGTTTGCGTCGCGGGTTGCATTCCTTGCGCAGGGGTGAGGGCACAGGTGCCTCTTTCTTTGTCGCCTGAAAGATTACTGATGAACATCTCACATCCGCCCTCGCGCGAGGGGAAGTACTGAACCGAGATGCGATGGTCATCTGCCTCAAATCCGCTCTGCCGTTTTACTTCATCAAACAGCATTCGAAATGAGCGGTGCATCTTTTCACTGTCGTCATAAAAATTGTCGGTGTTTAGTTCAAACTGTCTCATATCCATAGGAGTCAACATAATCTTGAGTTTGCTGTCACTGATGCGGATCAGTTCCATGCAAAGATCACTCCTTTCACAAAATCTTTTTTTCGTTACTATCATTATAATCCCAAAAGGGCAAAAAGGGAACCCCTAAAAATATGGTAATTTGTTGACAGACGGCCGCGGATGTGTTAAAATATATAAAAAGGAAGGAAAGGAGAGCCCAAATGATACCAATTGTTGATCAAAGAACGATGCAAGAGAGTGACCGTGCCACGATTGCGAGCGGTACACCCGGGCGCAAATTGATGCTTCGCGCGGCAAATGGAATACTCAACAGCTACTCGTGGAAGGGCAAAACGCTCATTGCTTGCGGTATGGGAAACAACGCAGGTGACGGCTACGCACTCGCAACGCTAATGCAAAAAGCCAACCTATCTTGCGACCTTCTCCTTCTTCGTAACCGCTTCTCCGAGGATGGCAAATACTATTTTGATATTTGCCTGCAAAAGGGCATTGCCCACACTCTTTGGAATGGCTCGTTTGATTTTTCTCCCTACACGCAAATTGTCGATTGCATTCTTGGTATCGGTTTTCACGGAAAGCTTGATAAAGATGCCGCCGCGTTGATAGAAGCCGTCAACAAGAGTGACAAACCGGTTATCAGTGCCGACATCAACAGCGGTCTTGGCGCAGATAGCGGACTCGGTACTCCTTGCATTCATTCCGACCTGACCGTTGCCATTCAAAGATATAAGCCGGGTCACTTTTTGGCAAAAGCCAAAGATGTTATTAAAAATCATTCT
>SVQS01000044.1 GCA_015065205.1 Oscillospiraceae bacterium | reverse complement strand
TTGTCTCGGCAGCATAACGGACGTTGGGAGCAGTAAAGCCGTCCCGCGGACACCGCCCTGAACTACAGGGTTCCGACTGCCCGACCACACGGCTCGGCGGGGTTTTTAAGAGAAAAGAGACGAAGAACGTGAGTGCGTTCTTCGTCTCTTTTTTTATAAGAAATAGGAAAAGGTTGACAATATCTCAAAAAAGTGCTATAATGGTTTTACAGATGCCGACGGGCTGAAACGGAGAAAGTGAAAGGGTATGAAAAAAGTTTGGATTGCAATTGCTATTATAGGCATTATTGCCGCTATAGCGCTTATAGGAGCCCCCTATATTAAAGATTGGTTAGCCAATACAAATGCCAAAGATGAAAAACCTATAGAAGAACAAGCAAAAGAAGCGCTTCAATCGGTCATAGATGAAGCAGTTTTTGCAGATGAAAACCCCAATGAAGTTCTGTCTCAAACAGAAGAAAGAAATGGGTTTGAAATTCTTTCGTTTAGCGAGACAGAGACAGGTGGCGTTGCCAGAGTGCGTATATACGCTCCCGATTTATATACGATGGCTAAAGAACTAGACGAGAAGAATGAATATGTAACTGAGGAAGAACTCAAAAATGCGATTGTTGATGCAATAGACAAAGCAGAACTTGTCGAACGAGAAGTCATCTTGGAATTTCAAGCAACGGAGAATGGCTACGAGCCGATTTTAACCATGGAATTTTTTGATGCCTATTATGGTGGGGTTCTGAAATTGCTTGATGAGGCATTGAGCAAAAACAATGAGGAGGCTACACAATGAAAAGGATTATTGCGTTTTTATTATCAATTGTCATTTTATTACCGTCCATTGGCACACTTTTTGTGTTTGCAGCTAAACAACATAAATACACTCCCAACTTTATTACGGTTGAATTTAATGGTGAAACTTGTTTTTTGAATGTAGTTGTTAATGAATACGGAGATATATTTATTCCTGCAGATACACTAATGTTGTTTGGCGGAATGGATAAAAAAACCAAAGGCGATGAAACAATTTATTATTATGCTTCACAAGACAATGTAACAGAATTCAGAAAAGAAATTCGAATTGGACAAAGTCAAACTTGGACTTGGGGCGAGTCAATTATTTATCGCTATATAGACAGTCCATATAAAGTTATTTCGTCAACAACATTTAGTGATAAATATGTTGATGAAGACGGAGATTTGTACTTGTTACTACCTGAACTATTGCCATTCCTCGATGCAAAGGTGGGAATCACAGAAGAAGGAATTCTACAAATTTACCCTAATCCCGTACCGTTTTTCAATTCAATCACTTACGGGGATTTGGAATCACTATTGTTTTCTACAGATAATTTTGTAGCAAGTACTCTTGTCGGTGCAATTGGATACACAGTGGATTCTATATTGAATTCAAAACTTCTTGAGCGCGCAACAAAATACGGCATAATTAACGACTACAAAGAACTTTACAAAAATATGTTGACCGATAATGAACTGTATCTTTCTGCTTTCGACAAAGAGTTAACGCCATTTCAAGAAGGGCTGGATACGATTACCGATTCTTTGGATACTAACAATAAGTTTGTAAAATTCGTTAAAGATGTGGTGAAGGAGGGTATAAATGTTGCTAATTACAGGTTAAAACATAGTGGCTTCCAAAACTATGATGAGTTATCTAAAGAATTAAAAAATTTAGGATCTTTAGAGTATGCGGCAGATATTGCGAAGGGGGTATCTAAAATAGCGGAATATTCAAATGCATATTTGCAACAAGTAGAAGATCATAGAAATATGCTTGATGTAGTGTATGATAGTGAATTTGGTACATATTTTGCATTCTCTGTTAGATCAGAAGCGGCTAACGAAGTTTCACTTGCATATGGGCAAAATTTTGCAGGTCAGTTTATTAGTATGTCAACAACCGCTTTACAAGATTATGCTTTCAAACTTCTTAACAAAGAAATCTTTGGGGATGTTTTGAAACCATACGAAGTGTCTTTCGATATTCTAAAAGCTGTAAAACCGAGCATTCAAGAAACTGCAGCTAATTCCTATAATATGCTTCTGTTAGATACAATCGTTTCTGATTCGTTTTATGCTGCAGATGAATATATGCAGCGCGCGATGCCACAAGATGCTGATTCTCTAGAAAAAATACGGTTGTCAATGATTATGGCCTTGCTTGCTTCTAAACATGGTTATGAGGTTTGTTATGGCGAAATGGATATTACATCTTCTGAGGACGGTGGAAATGGTTCTTTCGGTGGCGGCGGTGGCGGCTCTCGTGCTGTAACCAGTGAAACCGACTTAAAAAGACTGCAAATAAATGAATGGCTAAAAAAACTTTACCTTGCGGCTGATAGTGTTGAGTGCAATTCGCCTGAATATTATCAAAGAAAAAGGTCCGAATTATGTGGAGACATTCAGTATTTGAAATTGAGCAACAATACTACGCCCGATATTCCTGACATTCCTGACATTCCCGACATTCCCGACATTCCCGACATTCCTGATAATCCCGTTATCCCTGATAATCCCGATATCCCCGATATTTCGACTCCTTCCAAAGGCCTCGAACTCATGCTCTTTAATGACGGCAAAAGTTATGTAGTAACAGGCATTGGCACTTGTACCGACACAAACGTGGTAATTCCTGCAATCCACAACGGAAAACCGGTCACAATTATCTACGATTCAGCTTTTCGCCATTGCTCAAATATTACGAGTGTAACGATTCCTAACTCTGTTACCACCATCGGCTCTTCTGCGTTCAGTGGTTGTGTCGATCTTACGAGTGTAACACTTCCTGACTCTGCTACCTCATTCGGAATGATGGTGTTTGAGGATTGCGATAGTTTGACGAGTATCACGATTCCCGATTCAGTTACTTCAATCGGCGCACAGATGTTCTTGAATTGTGACAATCTTGCGGACATAACGATTCCTAATAGCGTAACAAGGATCATATCTGATGCATTTGGTAATTGCAGTAACCTGACGAGTATTACTTTCAAAGGTACAAAAGCTCAATGGAATGCTATCGAAAAAGATCTTTATTGGAACAGTAACACTGGTGATTATACTATTTACTGCACCGATGGTACAATTTCCAAAGACGATACCGGCCTTAACAATGATACGGCATCCGCAGGCCTTGAATTTACCATTAACGACGACGGCGAGAGTTATTCCGTGACCGGCATTGGCACTTGTACGGATACAAAAATCGTTATTCCTGCAACTTACAACGGCAAGCCGGTTACCACTATCGGTTATCAAGCGTTCTGCTATTGCTCCAATCTTACGAGCGTAACGATTCCCAACTCTGTCACAAGCATCGGCGATATAGCGTTTGCGGATTGCGATAGTCTTACAAATATAACGATTCCAGACTCGGTTACCAGCATCGGCAAAATGGCATTCCATTCTTGCAACAGCCTTACGAGCATAACAATTCCAGACTCTGTCACAAGCATCTATGGTGGTGCTACGTTCGCATTTTGCACCAACCTCACAAATATTATAGTTGGTGAAAATAATATTGCATACCAATCCATCAACGGAAATCTTTACTCTAAAGATGGTACTGTATTAATTACTTATGCAGGTGGTAAGCCAGCTACAAGTTTTGTAATTCCAAATTTTGTCACCACCATTGGTGGTAACGCGTTCACCGATTGCAACAACCTTACGAGCATAACCATTCCAAACTCTGTCACAAGCATCGACGTTGGTGCGTTCTCTGAATGCGACAACCTTACGAGTATGACGATTCCCGACTCTGTTACAAGCATCAACGCTTATGCGTTCGAGCAGTGCAACAACCTTACGGGCGTAACGATTGGCAACTCTGTTACCATAATCGGGGAGCATGCGTTCGAGCATTGTACCAACCTTACAAGCGTAACAATTGGCAGCTCTGTTGCCACAATCGACGTTGGTGCGTTTTGGAATTGCGCCAACCTTGCAAGTATAACGATTCCCGATTCTGTTACTACCATCGGCGATTGGGCGTTCTCTTTTTGCGACAGCCTTACGAGCGTAACGATTCCGGATTCCGTCACCACCATCGGTGAACAGGCGTTCCATGATTGCTCCAACCTTACGAGCGTAACAATTGGTGACTCTGTCACTACCATCGGCAGGGAAGCATTCTTTGGTTGCACCAACCTTACAAATGTAACAATTGGCAACTCTGTTACTACAATCGATATGGAAGCGTTCTCTAATTGCTCTAATCTTACAAGCATAACGATTCCTGACTCTGTCACCTACATTTCTAATCAGGCGTTCTATGATTGCTCCAGCCTTGCGAGCGTAACGCTCCCCGACTCACTCACTACTATTTGTCCTAAGGTGTTCTATGGATGCTCCAACCTTACAAGCATATATTTTAATGGAACAGGATCACAATGGGAGAAAATTCCCAAAAGATCCCTTTGGGCCGCCAAAACCGGCAACTACACCATTTACTGCACCGACTGCACAATTGACAAGGACGGCACCATTACTTACTATTCCGCCTCCTCTGAAGAACTAGATTTTACTTTAAACAGCGACGGAAATAGTTATTTTGTAACAGGAATTGGTACTTGCACGGATACGGAGATTGTTATTCCGTCAACTCACAATGGTAAACCAGTTACTGCTATCGGCGATGCTGCGTTCCGTGGTTGTAGTAACCTGACGAATATTACAATCCCCGATAGCGTAACTAGAATCGGCTACATGGCGTTCTATGGTTGCAGTGGCATAACAAGCATTACCTTCAATGGCACAAAATATCAATGGCAAGCTATCCAAAAAGTGAGCCTTTGGAATGAGAGCACCGGAAATTACACCATTTACTGCACCGATTGCACAATTGCAAAGGACGGAACTGTTACCTACTATTAAAAAAACAAATCTGATATCAATCTCCCCGACCGCTCACTTCATTGGTGGGCGGTCCTTTTCTTTCCATCTCACTTTTTCTCCTTTTTTCTCGCTTTTGTGTAGACAAACGCGTGCTGTCGTGCTATAATATATGGTGTATGGAAAATGTGCGTCGCGTGGCGGCGCGGGATTGTTGATTTGTTTTGGAGGGAAGGATGGAACTTTTGATCTTTTCGGATTCG
Source organism: Oscillospiraceae bacterium (assembly GCA_015065205.1). Taxonomy (GTDB): domain Bacteria; phylum Bacillota; class Clostridia; order Oscillospirales; family CAG-272; genus UMGS1865. The sequence goes on along the minus strand of SVQS01000044.1, from coordinate 6,877 downwards.
CACGGTCGTGCCGAAAATATGTCGATTGCCATCGATCGGCAAGTCAAATCTCCCGATGCCATCCTCTTTCTCGGTGACGGTGCGCGTGATCTCGACCGTCTTTTCCTTATCGACACTCCTCTTTGGGCGGTGCGCGGCAACTGTGATTGGTCCGCATCCGATTACGCCGACAAAACCGAGCGTCTTTTATATTTGGAAGGGCACACCATCCTTATGGTGCACGGCCACGAATGGGGTGTGAAAGGCGGGCTTGGTGCACTCATTGCGCACGCGTCGGATGTGGAGGCTGATATTGTCCTGTTTGGGCACACGCACCAACCGACTATCAAGACCATCGCCGCCGGCGAACAGATCGGAAAGACGATCCTTTCGCGTCCTATGTATTTATTCAATCCCGGCAGCATCGGCTACGATGGCAGTTTTGGTACGATCACCCTCAAAGGTGAGAGCGTTCTCTTCGGTCACGGCAAGCTGTAAAACAAAAAAGACCGCCAAAGCAGTCTTTTTCATTCGTGTTTCATTTTATACGGGTTCGCCAACCTCTTCGGCGGTCTCGGCAGCCTCTGCCGCCTCTGCAACAGCGGCCTCGTATGCGCTGATCACGCTGGACTCCAGCATCCCACGGAACTGTGCGTTAATGGGATGTACGATGTCGCGGTAGGTGTCATCGGGGTTCTTGCGGCTGGGCATTACGATGAAGTATTTGTCACGCGCATAAATTACTTTTACATCGTGAACGGCAAGTTGACCGTCGAACGTAACCGAAACGATCGCCTTCATAGGACCTTCGTCAAACAGTTTTCTTACTTTGATATCGGTAATTTGCATTGGTAAATCCTCCATTGGTCATTTTCCTGATGTCATTATTATACAGCGTTTTTGTGATTGTTATTCAATGAAAGCAGTATGTTTTTGTGAAAGACATGCGAACATTTTCACAAAAAGCCTCTTTTTTGTCACAAGACATCACAATTTGTCATATAAGAAAAATAAAGCTCGCAGTGCGGGCTTGGAAAGGAGAGCGAAATGGCTTTGGAGAATACGCACTACGGATATGCACGCATCGGTGAGATGCTAAAGGATTGCCACAGTATTTTCTTTATTGGGATCGGTGGCATTAGTATGTCGGCGCTGGCGCAGATCTCGCTCTCACTCGGATACACTGTGGGGGGATCGGATCGTTCCGAGAACGCACAAACCGCGCACCTGAAAGAGATGGGTATTCCCGTGTTTGGTTCTCACAATGCGGCAAATATCGCAGACTACGATGCCGTAATCTACACAGTTGCGATTGGGGCGGATAACCCCGAATATCTTGCCGCAAAGGCGGCAGGCAAGCCTCTTCTCTCACGTGCCGACTATCTTGGTTATTTAATGGTGTCCTATCGCCACCGCATCGGTATTGCGGGTATGCACGGCAAGAGCAGCTGCACGGCAATGTGCGCGCAGATTTTCCTTTCTGCGACCGATGCCACCGTCCTCTGTGGTGCGGAGTTGCCTCTCTTGCAAGACTCCACTTGCCGTATTGGAAAAGAGCAGGAGCATTTCGTTTTTGAGGCCTGCGAATATATGGATTCCTTCCTTGATTTCAACCCGACTCTCGCGGTTGTCCTCAACGTGGGGATGGACCACCCCGATTATTTCCAAAATCTCGAACAAATTCGTACATCCTTCCTCAGCTATGCTCGCCGTACGGGCAAGGGGGGAACAGTCCTTTACAATGCCGACGATGCCGAGAGCATGCTGGCAATGAAAGAATTTGAAGGACGCCATGTCACATTCGGTATTGAAAAAAACGCCGATTATTGTGCGCGCAATATCAAGCACAAGAGCGGCATCACCGAATTTGATTTTTATCACGAAGGTGATCTTTTGTGCCATATCAAAATGCACGTGTTCGGAATGCACAACGTCTACAACGCGTTGGCGGCGGCTGCGGCGGCAAGCGTTTGCGGCATCGCTCCCGAGCTCATTGCAAATGCACTTGAGGCGTTTGTAGGCGCAAAGCGCCGCATGGAGCGCAAAGGAATGTTGAACGGTGCCGTTGTTTACGACGACTATGGGCACCATCCCGTAGAAATTCGTGCAACGCTCGCTGGTGCGAAAGAGATGGGATACAAGCGAATTCTCTGCGCTTATCAGCCCCACACATACAGCCGCACGGCAAAGCTTTTCGACGAGTTTGTGCGAGCCTTTGATTTTGCCGACCGCGTCTATTTTGCCGATATTTACGCCGCACGCGAGCAGAATGCTTTTGGGGTCAGCTCCGAGGGGCTTGCCGATCGTATCGGTAGTAAAGCCGAATATTGCGGTGGCTTTTCCCGCATAGCCGAAGCGCTGACGCGTGACGCAAAAGAGGGCGACCTCGTTATCGTTATGGGTGCGGGAGACATTTATAAGGTTTATGAGCTTTTGGATCTGCAAAGTTTTTGATACCCCTAAAAGAAAAGGAGAAAAGAATGAAAAAAGCGATTTTTTCACCTACGAATATATTACTACCTAAAGAAAATTTTGAAGCTTGGTCGGTTATTGCCTGCGACCAGTTTACATCCAACGAGGAATATTGGGAGTCGGTTAAGAGCGCAGCGGGGGAGAACCCCACAACGCTTAACCTTATTTATCCCGAGGTATATCTCGGCAAAACCGATGCCACCCAAATGACCGCAAGCATCAACAATGCTATGCAAAAATACGTTGATGATGGGATATTCCAAGAATACCCAAACGCGCTCATTTACGTTGAGCGCACTCAGCGTGACGGCAAGGTGAGATGCGGTATTGTTGGCGCGGTTGATCTGGATGCATATGACTACCACGAGGGCTCGACCTCTCGCGTTCGCGCCACCGAAAAAACGGTACTTGAACGAATTCCGCCCCGTGTGGAGATCCGCAAAAATGCAACGCTAGAGTTGCCGCATATCCTAATGCTGATGGACGACACCGCGCGCGCCATTGTGGAGCCTTTAGGGATTCTTGCAAAGAGCGGCAAAATGCAAAAGCTTTATGATTTTGATTTGATGCTGGATGGCGGACATCTCTGCGGCTATCTTGTTCCTGCGGAACTCCATGAGGAACTTTGCCAAAAAATCGAAGCCTTGGGAGATTTACACGGGGGTATTACGTTGGCTGTTGGCGATGGGAACCACTCATTGGCAACCGCAAAGGCTTGCCGCGCATTGGGGCCTACGGAGTGCAATCGTTATGCGCTTTGTGAGGTGATGAATATTCACAGCGATGCGCTTGTCTTTGAACCTATCTTCCGAATGGTAGAGGGCATTGATGCCGAGACGTTGCTTGCCGATTTCAAAGCTTATCTTGCAGAGTCCGTCAATCAAAACGCGAACAATGCGCCGCAGGAAATCACTTTTGTGTGTGGCACGCTTCGCGAAACAATCGTGGCAAAGCAACCGCCTCACGCGCTTGCTGTGGGAACGGTTCAGCAATTTCTTGATGCTTATCTTGCCGATAAGGCGGGGGCCGTTATCGACTACATCCACGATGAGGAAGAACTCCTCGCGCTGACATCCAATGGGAAAACAAGTGGCTTCCTTTATGGCTGTATGGGCAAGAGTGAGCTTTTCGATGCCATCGAAAAGGAGGGCGTCCTGCCGCGCAAGACCTTCTCTATGGGTTCTGCGCGCGACAAGCGCTATTATACTGAGGCGAGAAAGATAGTTGAATAGAATAAAGAATACGTGGGGGGAACTTTTTGCAAAAAGTTCCCCCCGTATCCTTTCTAAACTATCTAACAATGAATAAAATTGTTGGTAACGAAAAGAAGTTTACGCTTGGTATATTTGGGGGTCTTTTCCGTGAGGATAGTGCGATAGAAATGGAAAAAACTTGACATTTTCCTCAAAATATGATAAAATGGATATGTCCCATTTTAGAACAAGGAGGTATTTGACTATGAAAAAAACAAAAAAATGGGTAGTTTTTATGTGTGTGTTTGCACTTTGTTTCAGTCTTGTTTCATGCAATTTTTTCAGCGGCAACAAAAATAAAACAGAAGAAACATCCTCAAACCAGCAAGTCAACACGCCTGTTGTTGGAGAGGCGAAAACCTTTATTACTTTGGATATCAATCCTTCCGTTGAACTCACTGTCGATGCAAATGGCGTGGTTGCCAGCGTATACGGTGCCAATGAGGACGGACAGATCCTCTTGTATGGAGAAGCCGAAAAGGTGATCGGTCTTTCCTATGAAGAAGCTGTAAAATATATTACCAAGCTGGCGGCCGATCTCGATTATCTTACTGTCGATACCGAAAAGATCCGTGCATTTGTAACTTCTGTTGAGGCAAAGGACGTTGCCGCGATTGAAGAAAAGCTTTCGACAAGCATTCAATCTGCCGCACAAGAGAAGGGAATCACCGTTTCGGTCACTGATGAGGAATCTTTGGAGCTGATTTGCGATTTGGCAGCGTTGAAAGAAAAGTATCCGGATAATGCAAAAATCCAAGCACTTACCGCAGGACAGTATCGCTTGGCTCTCTCTCTCAGTGAGCGTGAGAGCATCGGTATTACTGCTGCTGTTGAGTATGATACCAAAGAATGTATCGAGCGTATTAACTCTGCACACTCTAAGCTGGAGGCGTATGCCACCGATGCGTATCTGACCGCTAAAGCAGAGGCCGTTCGCATCTTTGACGAGGCAATGGGCATTTTGATTGATGGAGTTTACAATGAGTTCTATATGAAGCAATTGCTGTTGTTCTTGCATCTTGATACTTATTATTACGGTGCCGTTTATCAAGCATACAAGACCACTGCACGCACCTATCGCTCGCTCGATCAGATCGTGGCATTTGGCAACGATATGAAGAACTTTACCGTTCCCGATAAGACTATAGAAGATATGTGCAACGATCTTGGCTTTAATGAAGCAGAACGCGCAAAAATGAAGAATAGCGAAGGCAAGGTTACGGTAGCTTCGCTGATTGCATACTGCGAGAATTATCTTGAAGAAAACAATGTTCCCGAGGACGTTAAGGCAAAGATTCAAGATTACATTGTAGAGGCACGCACCGCTGCCGAAATGGCACAAAAAGCCGTGACGGTTGCCAACAGTGCTGATCTGGCAGCTTTGCAAACGCAGATCAACAAGATTATTTCCAAAGTAAATGAATCCAAAACGCTGGCAATGGCTGCAATGAATGATACTCAAAGACAAGAATACGAGGCCTGTATTGCTGACCTGAATGAAGCATCTGCAAACATTGCAAAAATTATTGCAGGTGAATTGACTGTCGGTGAGGTCGAAGCGCTTGCCGCAGATGCAGAGGCAAAGGCAGATGCCATGGAAGAAAAGATCAAGGCTGACTTGACCGAGGAAGAGCTTGCCGAGGTTGAAGCAAGAGTTGCGCAACTGAAGGAAGGTGCTGCACAGGCAACTGCCGCTTTCGAACAACGACTTGCCGCTGCAGAAGCGATTGCGAAGAAATATATCGAAGATGCACGCAAAGCGCGCATAAATCAAAACTAATTCATGAAACAAAAAAGCGGAGAGCCTCTATGAGACTCTCCGCCTTTTTTGCATATTCTGTTAAGGTGTAACGGGTTCCTCTGCGGGGGGAGTTGTGTTCTCCGGCAGAGTTCCGCTGACTGCGCCTGTGCCGAGAGCAGCAAGGAAGCTATAAAAATCGCTGTTGCTGAAATAGGTCTCGGGAAGAACGCCGTCCCATTGCAGGATGTAGTAGTAGAGCATCAGGGTGTGGAAGTCATCATTATCCAGGTTTTCGGGGTCTTTTGCAAGAATGTCGCGAACCTGACCGATAACGGCTGCATCCTTTTGACCTGCATATTCAGCAGCGTCTGCTTGAATCTTAACGACCTCAAGGTCGGTTTCTGCTGCAATCTTTGCAACGGCAGCTTCTGCCTTTGCTTCAATTTCGGCACGCTTTGCGGCAGCTTCGGCTTCCATATTCTTTTGCTCTTGCTCAATTTTTGCCTGTTTGCTCTTTTGCTCGGCTACCTGCTTTGCTTCAACTGCATCGGTAAAAGCATCGGAGAAGTCGAGATCTTCGATAGAGGCGTCAATCACAACTACGTTATAGGTCTCAAGCTGCGAGGTCAAAACGGTACGAATATCGCCCGAAAGCTGGGAGCGCATATTGAGGAGCTCCTCTGCGGTATATTTGGCAAATTCGCTCTTAACGGCTTCCTGAATACGGGGAGCAATGATAACGTCGTAGTAGCTGATGCCGATTTCCTTGTAGATGGTTTGCGCATTGGCTTTGGAAATCTGATAGTTGATGGTATAGGTTACGCTAACTTCCTGAATGTCAGAAGAGAAGCAGGAAAGCGGAACAGAAGCCTTTTGGTTTCTGTTGTCCATGTTAACTACCTCTTGCCAAGGAGCGCAGAAGTGTACGCCTGCCTCGTAGGTGATGTCCTCAACCTTACCAAAGGTAGTAACAATGCCCGTGTGTCCTGTGGGGACGGTACGCAAGCAGCTCACAACAGCTAATACTACGCTGACTACCAAAAGTATAGTGGGTAACAGTCCGCGTAGGAACGGCTTGCTCATCTTTTTAGCACAAAAGATAGTAACCAATGCGGCAACAAAAAGCAGAATGGCGAATACGAATAATACAATCATTTTTATGATCTCCTTTCTTCCGATCTCTGTCGGTATGATTGTAAATATATAATAACACAACTCCATTATGCTGTCAAGTGATTTTTTGGAAATTCTTTGAGATTTACAATTCGTTTACAAATGATACATCGTTTGGATAAAACAAGTGATGATAATATGAAAAAACAGTGACAAACCTTACCATAATGTCCAAAATGCTTGACTTTTGTCGAAAAATGTGATATGATATGTGGGTATCGTAAACACCGTGTTTTTGTATTTTTATTTTCTTAAACGG
>SVQS01000043.1 GCA_015065205.1 Oscillospiraceae bacterium | reverse complement strand
TGTTTTGGGATATGACGAAAACGGATGATGGGTAGACTAACGAAAGAGAGGATAACAAAAGATGTTAGATACTAAGAATTGTGAGAAGTGACCCTTGAGTGGTGGGATTACAACCTTCATTCAAGGGTCACTTCTTTTTTTGTGGACTTCCTCGATTCGCGCAGAACAAAAGCCACTCATGAAAACAAATCAAGTTCTACTGAATTTTGAACATAAATTATCTTTAAGGTTGAAATCAGCCAAAGATTTGGCGGATTTCTTCTTTTTATGTGGCTTTTTAGTCGCGCTCGACCTCTCTGCCGTACCCTTGTACGGCGACGATTGCTCGATCACGCCTTCTGCATCGAATCGACATCGTCCCCTCTTCCTCAATTCGCGCAGAACAAAAGCCACACGCAATACCTGACTCCCCTACCCTGCGGTAGGATTTTTTTATTTCTTCTTGCATTTTTATGTCGGAATATGGTATAATAAGGATATATTTTTCAAACAGGGGGATCCGTATGCGCAGTTGCATGCAAATCGAAACCATTCCGTTTCGCGTCATCTTACCCGAAGATCGCGCAGAATACGAGGCACACTTGGCAGAGGCCGGTGTGCGCGGTTGCGAGTTTTCTTTTACAAATTTATATCTTTGGGGACGGCAGAGCATTGCCTTTTTACACGGACACGCTCTGTTCTTCTCGCAATTCAATCGGCGCAGCGTTTATCCCTATCCTGTTGGAAGCGGTGACAAAAAAGCAGCTCTGCAGGCCATCATCGACGATGCCGTCGCTCGCGGCATTCCCTGCCGCATTACGGGATTGAGCAGTGCCGACAAGGAAACGCTTGAACAGCTCTTTCCCGGCCGTTTCCGCTTTCACTGTGACGAAGGCTCCTTTGATTACGTTTACGACATCCACGATTTAGCCGATCTTCCCGGCAAAAAATATCACGCTAAACGCACGCACCTCAACCGCTTTGCCGAGCAGTTCCCTACTGCTCGCACCGAGCCGCTTTCAAATAACAATCTCGCGGCGGTGCAAGCTCTTTTGGACGAATGGTTTGAGAGCCGTTTGCGCGAGAATCCCGACGCAGACTATCACATGGAACGTGCGGCCCTGCAAAAGGCTCTGCGCGACTATGATACACTTGGTCTGTGCGGTCTTGTGCTGATGAACGGAGATCGTGCATTGGCAGTCACGATAGGAAGCCTACTCTCCGCCGACACAATGGACGTGCACTTTGAAAAGGCTGCTCCGGATGCAAACGGTGCTTACGCAGCCATTAACTGTGCGTTTGCGCGATACGTGCGCGAAAATCACCCTGCCGTCCGTTTTTTGGATCGCGAGGAGGATATGGGATTGGAAGGCCTACGCCGCGCAAAGCAGAGCTATCGACCGCATCATATGATACGCAAATGCTGGGCTTGTCTTTTGGAGGACGGATATGATTATTGAAGCACCAAGGCGAACGGATATCCCCGATCTTTGTGCGCTGTGGAAGCGCGTTTTTGGTGATACGGATGCCTTTTTAGACACCTTCTTTGCCACAGCCTTCTCACCCGACCGTGCCCTTTTGGCGCGCATTGATGGAGAGGTTGTCGGTATGCTCTATTGGTTCAACTGCGAATACAACAAACAAAAGATCGCCTATCTCTACGCGGTCGCCACGCACGAGGCATATCGCGGTCGCGGCATCTGTCACGCCTTGATGGATGCGACACATCGACTTTTGCGGGAACGCAAGTATGTGGGGGTGATCCTGGTCCCCGCAGAGGCGCATCTGTTCGATTTTTACAAAAAGCAAGGTTACCGGATCTGTACACACATCTCCATTCTGCACACCAACGCCGCTGATGAAAGCGTGGCACTGCAAAGCGTGGACGCCAAGACCTATGCTACACTCCGCAGAGCACTTCTTCCCCGTGGCGGCGTGATACAAGAGGACGAAAACCTCACCTTTTTGCAGGAAGAGGCAACATTTTATAGTGGCGAAGGATTTTTACTATCGGCAAAAAAGGAGCAGGACACCCTTGTGGGCATTGAGCTGTTGGGGGCTGTAAGCCTTGCCGCGCGCATCACACGTGCTCTCGGTTGCACCGAGGGGCGCTTTCGTATCCCGGGGGATGAGCGGCCGTTTGCAATGTATCTCTCGCTCACTCCCACTCCCCTGCCACCGCCAAGCTATTTTGGTCTTGCATTTGACTGAACGATTTTATAAAGGAGAAAATGAGATGAACAGAAAGTTGGGAATCAACGCAAACTGTCTTGTGGGTATGAGCGAGCTTGACGCGCTTGATTTGATCAAGGCGGCAGGATTTGAGACTTTTTTCTCTGACGCCTATGAAAATGATGCCGTTGCCGCGATTAGAAAAAAGGCTGATACACTCGGCCTTACATACGAATTTATCCACGCGCCTTTCCACCATATCAACGAAATGTGGACGCCTGGCGATGGTTACCAAATTGTATTTGACTATATGAAGGAGACTATCAACTCGGCGGCAAATAACGGCATTGGGATCGTTATCACACACGTCTCCAGCGGATGGAATCCGCCACCTGTCAACGATTTGGGGCTTTCACGCTTTGACAAATTGGTGAGGTACGCCAAGGAACGCGGCGTTACCCTCGCCTTTGAAAACTTGCGCCTGCTTGGCAACCTCGCTTGCCTGATGGATCGCTATGAGAAGATGGAAAACGTGCGCTATTGCTTTGACTGCGGTCACGAGCATTGCTACACCAAAACAATCTGCATGATGGACGTTTTCACCACACGCGTCTGTTGCACGCACATTCACGACAACCACAGCCGTCCCTTAGAGGACAAGGTCAACGACCACGACGAGCATCTCCTCCCCTTCGACGGCACCTATAACTATGAAAAAATGATGCGGAAGCTGGACGAATACAATTATACGGGGTCTTTGATGTTAGAGGTCAACCAAAGCATTGCAGATTACAGGGAAATGACTCACAAGGAGTTTTTGGCGACCTGTTACGAACGAATCAAGAAGATTTCACAAATGTAAGGTTACCATCCCCCCGTGAGCATTGACAGTAAAATGCCTGCGCGTCTTGCTGATATGGTAATGGAAAAGGTCCCCAATGTGCAAATGGCCGCCGTTGCACTTGCTCTGTTCGCAGGTGTTATCTCGGCATTTGTTGATAACGTGGCAACAGTTCTTATGATTGCCCCCGTTGCTCTTGCTATCTGCCAAAAGCTCGGCACCAACCCCGTCCCCTTTATTATCGGCATTGCTGTATCCTCGAATCTGCAAGGCGCAGCAACACTGGTTGGCGACACCACCGCTATTATGCTCGGCTCTTATGCCGATATGAGCTTTCTCGATTTCTTCTGGTATCAGGGCAGGCCCAGTATCTTCTTTGCCGTTGAGCTTGGTGCGCTGCTCTCCGCTCTCATCCTTGCTTGGCTCTTCCGTAAAGAAAAAGGTAAGATTGAAAAAAGCACCGAGAAAACAGTCGTTACTGATTACGTTCCTACCATCCTTTTGCTTGGCACAATTGTGCTTTTGATTTGCGCATCCTTCATTCCCAATAAGCCTGCCATTACCAATGGATTGATTTGTATGGCCCTCTTGGTCGTTGGTTTGATTTACAACGCGATCAAAACAAAGAGTATCAAATCCGTTCTTGGCCCCATCAAGGCTATTGACTTTGAGACCATCGGTCTTTTGCTTGGCTTGTTCCTGATCATCGGCGGTATTACACACGAGGGTGTAATCGATGCTCTTGCAGGACTCTTGGCAAAGCTCGGCGGCGGTAAGGTATTTGTTCTTTATACTGTAATCGTTTGGGCATCTGTACTCATTTCCGCATTTATTGATAACATTCCCTACGTTGCAACTATGCTCCCCGTAATCACGGGACTTGCGGGTGCACTCAACATTGACCCCACCATTCTGTATTTCGGTCTGCTCTCCGGTGCAACGCTCGGCGGCAACTGCACCCCAATCGGTGCTTCTGCCAACATCACGGGTATCGGCATTCTTCGCAAGGAAGGATATGAAGTTAAGAACAAGGACTTCTTCCGCATCGGTATTCCCTTCACGCTCGCGGCGATTATCCCCGCCTACATCTATTTGTGGATCTTCTACGGAATGTGATGTTTAACAACGAAACCGAAGTTAAAAACATTCTTAAAAGCGAAAAACATATTGACTTTATCAGCATTCAATGATATAATGATGCGGGTGAATGGCAGGATTGCTATTCACCCGCATATTGTGAGAAAGGAGAGGTAATACAGCAATGAAAACGAAAACCGAAGAGATGTATGCCCGAATGAAGCCTTGGCGGCTGTTTTTTGTTGTAGCTGCTCCCGGAATGATCAGTATGTTCGCAATGTCGATTTACAGCATTATCGAAGGCATCTTTATCGGGCAAATACTCGGCGAGGGTGCTTTTGCCGCAGTCAACATTGCAATGCCCCTTGTCATGATCAACTTCTCACTTGCCGACCTCATTGGTGTTGGTGCATCGGCACCTATCTCGATTGCCTTGGGCAAAGAGGATTACAAAACCGCCAATAACGTCTTCTCTTGTGCGGTCGTTCTCAACTTCTTTGCTTCTGCTCTAATGGGAGCAATTATGTTCTTTGCCGCTGTTCCTCTCTCGCGTATGATGGGTGCAGATGATGTTTTGTTAGATACCGCTGTGCGTTATTTGCGTACATATGCGCTTTGCGGACCGATTACCACCATCTTTTTTGCGATGGATAACTATTTGCGCATTTGCGGATATGTCAAGACCAGTATGTTCATCAACATCGGTTGCAACGTAGGCACGCTTGGATTTTTGACACTGTTTTTGCTCTTGCTAAATATGGACGTTGTCGGTTCGGCATTGGCAACCTGCATTTCGATGTGCGCTTGCGCGGCAATTTGCCTTGTTCCCTTCGTGCGCAAAAAGGCACTTCTCAAATTCACAAAGCCGAAATTCAGCTTTGCGCTATTCAAACAGATTGCCGCTTGCGGCTCCCCTGTATTCCTCAATAACATTTCGGGACGTGTTACCTCGATATTGATGAACATCTCGCTGATGACGCTTGGTGTCAAGCTCCTTGGCGAGGGCGGCGGACAAACAGCGGTTGCCGTTTATGCGGTGCTGATGTATTCCTCGGACCTTTGCTGGCCACTCCTTTATGGCATTGCCGACTCGCTCGCGCCCGCGCTTGGATACAACTGGGGCGCCAAAAATTACGACCGCGTAAAACGCATCGTCAAATGTGCCTACATCGGAACGGCGATCATTGGACTTGTTTCGACGTCTGTTCTTTTCTTCTTTCCCGGTACGATTGCCTCTTGGTTTGTCAACGCCGAAGAGGTGCGTTTACTCGAAATTTCAACACACGCCATTCGTCTTTTCTGCTTTGCATACCTCTTCCGTTGGTTTGGCGTGACTACGCAAAGCTACTTTAGTGCGATTGAAAAGCCTCTTCAGGCAACCATCATTTCGGTTGGCACGGCGTTCGTCTTCCCTGTCGTACTCCTCGGTGCTCTTTGGAGCTTTGGACTTGACGGCATTTGGTTCAACTTTGTTGGCGTCAATGCCTTGACCGCAATTCTTTCGGTCTTGCTTTTGATGCGATTGATGAAAGAAATTGCCAAGCGTGAAAAAGAAATCGAATAAAAACACAAGGGCTGACCCCAAAAAAGGTCAGCCATTTCTTTATTTGTTGAAATACAAAATTCGGAAAATATAATAATTTTTGTTGAAGTATAATGGAATTCGTGTTATAATATAAAAAGCCCCCACGCAAAATTGAAAGACCTTTTATAAGATAAACATTGGAGGTTACCGATTATGGATGAGAATATGAGATTCGAATTTAAGCCTCAGTATGATTTTGAATCAGAGTGCAAATCAGTAGAACTTGAAATAATCAATCCCACTAGTGAGATCGACGCGCGCCTTGATGAGATTGAAAGTAAAATTGCAGATTTGGATATCTCTATTGATAAGTTTACAAACCATGCTGATCGGGCAGACTATGCTGTTGCTGTAGCGAGCGGTATTTTAACGGGTTTTATTGATGCGATATTTGTTGGAAAAACCGATATCGATATCAATAAAATACAGGAAGAGTTGGAAGAAAAGTTTCATACTGTAAATGACTCTGCGTATAAGCATAAAGTCATAAAAGATGATGGAAAAGAGGGATGGGTAAGTAGTTCTCAATACCATAGATTGGAGGACTTAGCGCACCATCCGACTATGTGGGGACTTCTTGCGGCAATAGCAGCAAGATTTTTTCGAATTGCGGTGTTTTCAAACAGCTCAGAGGGGAAGACGAGAATCTTTTTAATTGATAAGCACTCAAATCCAGATACATACAAGGAAGAAATGAAGGACATGTGTGTAGCATGGTCTTTGGCAGTATTATCAGGAGTTATGGTCTGGATAGCACAAATGGCTAAGAATAATGAAACTATTGATGAAAATATTCCAACCCCCATTAAAAATATGATAGGGGCAGTGGCGGCAACACCAGCTATAATTGATCTTATGATGAGCGCAGATACTTGGGCAGAACATATTTTAAGCGATGTATCTACGTCAGCAGGTGTTCCAGGAATATTTTTATCTGGATTGAAAGAACTTTCGATGATCCCGGGGGTTAATAAAACAGCTCTTCCCAAAATAGTTGATGATTTATATGCAAATAAAAAATTCAACGTTTGGAAATACGAGGGTATTGCCTTAACGGCAATAAAGAAACAAATTTTGCCCATTGTTATTAACGAGGTTTTGGTAAGGGGATTTTATTTTGTCCGCCATTTGCTTACAGAGTATAAATCAAATAACGGCTTTGAAAATATAAATTGGAACAATGTTATTCCTTTCGGTAACCGGACAATAGAACGCATGATGACTATTGCTAGCGGAACATTTACTGCGGTAGACGCACTGGATGCGGTAATAGAAGGTGCAATTACTTCCAAAGGGAATTCGGCAGAGTTTGGTAGTCAAGTGGTATTGCGCTTGAACTTTGTTGGTATTGGAAGATTTACAATTGCACTTGGAACAGATGCTTTTATGGGCTTGAGGAAGGGCAAGAGATCGAGAGAACGAATGCTTCTTAAAGCACAATCTCTGTATCTGCTAGAAACCAAAATGTACTATGGGGATAAATTAATGTGGTCTGCTGTCAAGGACGCGGAACAATCGGTTGATAGTTTATTTGAAGCCATGCAACACTTATCCGTTGAAATTGTGTCAGATATGAAAGCAATTCAAGGTAGCATCCATGAAATCAAAGATGTAGATGTTTGTGCAATCGAAGAGAACAACGAAGGACTCGTTGACGAATTACTAGATATTTTATAATTGTGAGGAATACATAATGAGCGAAAATAATATAACAGATATTTCTATAATTGAAAATGTGAATGTTAGTGAAGCCGATTTACCCGATGTAATCTCCCAACAATTTGAATCAATTGTGGAGATAGACAGGAAAATTCAAGAAGCAGAAAAAAGTTGTGCCACTGCAAAAGATGCATCTAACAAAATGATTCTTGCCAAAGCTTTGAACCAAAAAGATGCAATCAATGCCACACAGGATGCAGTTCGTTCTCTGGCCGATTCACAAACAGCACTGACAGATGCACAGAAAATGTTGTTCGAGAATCAACAGAAAATGGCGATCGGCATGCGCTATCTCCTAATACTTGGTGCTTCTAGTATTGCAATGAATCGTGTTGTAATAGCAGAACTCGAAGCAAAGTTAAAGCAAGCCTCAAAAGAACAACTTTCTCAAAAAGCTCGTGAAGAGTTAATAGGAGTTATCAAATTACTGCGCGAGCAGGAAAGTGCTTTTTCAAAGCAAGACAGAATGTCCGATCAAATCAAATCTCATGGTAGCGAAATCGAAACCATCCACCGCGTAGATGCGAAGCAAGATGAAACCGATAAAAAGCACGATTCCATGATTGCCGAAAATGCTTCTAAAAACGTGGAACAGGATAAGCGTCTTGATGCAAGAGTGAAGAAAGATGTAGAACAAGACAAAGAACTTAAAAAGCAGCAAAAAATCGATAAACAACATGAAGAGCAGATACAAAAAATTAAAAAATTAGCTTTTCTTGGCATTGCTCTTGCAATAACAGCACTAATTATTGCACTTGCTGCTTTACTAACCCAATAAGAGCAAAGGGCTGACCCCAAAAAAGAGGTCAGCCCTTCTTTTATTCTACTGTGATGATACGTGTAAGAATCGTCTTTAACTTTTTATTCGTTTTGCCCGATTGATCGGGATAATAGAAATCGGAATAGGCAAGGATGGCTTGATTCGGTCCGATGGGTTTAAGGTCTACGTTGCAGCAAGAGCCCGCCCACTGATGGAAGTTCGGTCGATCGGGCGGATCGTTCATTAGGTGGCTTCTATCCTCTCCCGTCATAATTTCGATCGGCTCTTCCCACGCAATTCCCGAGGGGTCATCGGTAGCACGTACGTAAATACCCGGTCTGCCGTAGGCAGCCAGCGTAACGCCGCAATCCAATTTTACCAAGTTTGGTAGCACACCGCACTTGTCAAACTCTTGCGGCTCCGAAAAGGTCTTGCCACCGTCGGTAGAACGCGCAAAGTACGTCGGATTCCATTCCGGTCCACCTAAAAAGACGCTGGTCGCGCGCAAAAGAACGATCATGGAACCGTCATCCATAAACTCCAAAGCCGCCTCGGAAAAGCCATCGCACATATATGCTGTGGGATGCTTGGTGGTGTTGGGAATATAGGGAATGTATCCCGCGAGCTCAAAGGTGTGTCCGTTATCGGTGGACTTATACAGAAGCGAGGCGCCGCACACGTCGACTCCACCGTTATAGGGGTTGAGGTGCGCGCCGGAATAGGATGTAACCCAAATGTTCCCTTCCTTGTCTGTGCGGAATCCACGCCCATAAGGGCAGAACGGTGCCATAACAAAATCTTCTCCCCTGATGACACCGCGAACAGACATATTGGGGTGAATCACCTTCACCGTCTCCTCTGCTCCCCGGCTCTCCCCTTTTTTGATTCGATAGCCAACCCATTCCTTTTGGGAATATTCATCAGGAAGCGTTTCCAAATCATAAATGTAATTCGCACTTCCCCAAATATCCCGATACATAAATACGGGATAGGGCCAGCTTCCATCTTTCTCTTTTGTAATTTTATCGCTTGGCAACCGCTGGGTTACAATGCGAGCGGGCTTCAGATCCGCCGTTTTGCAAGAAAGCCCCGTTCTCAATGGAAAATATAATCTATCGCCGCTTGGAAGACGGTATCCGACTTCGTTTGTGAGCGCTCCCTTGGCTCTTTCCCAACTAACTCCTTTGTCCCTCGAAATGCACCAAACATCTTTATCTTTTCCAAATTCCGCCCAGTTGTCATCTGCCGCGTGCGTTTTGATCGCCAAGGAGCCGTCTGCGCAATTCAAAATTTCGGGAAATTGTACCTCACCCCAATAACTATCCTCATAGGCAGGCCCCTGATACACGACACTTTCTTTGCTAACCTTGATTTTCATTTATTTTCTCCCCTCGATGCAATCCCTATCTCTCGCATTTTCTGCTTGATGGCTATATATGCTTCGCCAACATCGGTAATATCCATCACGGCGGACTCAAACGGGCAGATGCCGTCACCCCGGCGGTTGATGATGTGCTCCACGGCAACATTGTATTCGACTGTAATATTGTAGGCACGCAAAACCTCCAACGCAGCATAACTGATAACGTGGGAATACACCGCATTTACACCAAGCAAGACGTAAAGGAACGCCGCTCCTCTGCCAACCACCTTGTCAGCGGCAGAAAAGCCCTCGAAGTCTTCATCCGACTCGAGCCATTCGACCAAGGGACGCACTCCTCTTTGTGTAGACGTGCGCGTTTTTTCATCCTTGCAGAGCACGCAAGTGTAGTCGTTCTCTGCAAGGAGCTTTTTTGCTTTTTGTAGGTCGGTCATTTCGCTAATTTCTCCGTGAAATCGCTCATCATTTCACTGATTTTGATATTCTGTGGGCAAACAGATTCGCAAGCACGGCAAGCAAGGCAGGCCGCGGGGCGTTTTTCCTCGGGCAAGGATTTGATAACCATTTGGGGAACAAATCCGCCACCCGAATAGTTGAATTCATTATAAAGCTCGATGAGCATTGGAATATCCAACTCCATCGGGCAAGTTGTGGTGCAGTAGCGACAAGCCGTGCACGGGAGTGTGTGCTTTTCTGTCATTTTTTGAGCAATACCGAGAATGGTATTCCATTCTTCTTCGTTCAAGGGCTTTTCGGTCTGGTATGTAGCAATATTCTCTCGCAATTGCTCAAAATTTGACATTCCCGAAAGCGTCACGCACACGTCGGGGATGGCTTGCAGAAAACGGAATGCCCATTCGACAACACTTGCATCGGGACGCGCTTCTTTTAATGTTGCCTCGTGTGCTTCCTCAAGGGAAACAAGCTTGCCCCCACGTACAGGCTCCATTACCCAAATGGGCAGGTTATATTCACGCAACATATCCACCTTTGCCTTGGCATTTTGCAATTTCCAATCCAGCCAGTTGAGCTGAATTTGGCAAAACTCCATGTGCTCGCCGTAAGCATCAAGGAAACGACGCATCGTATCGAGCGTGCCGTGTGTGGAAACACCAAGATGGCGGATGCGGCCGTTTTTCTTTTGCTTGAGCAAGTAGTCAAGAATACCGTATTTGGGATCAAGGTATGCATCTACGTTGTTTTCGCACAAATTGTGGAAGAGATAAAAATCGAAATATTCCACGCCGCATTTTTCGAGCTGCTTTTCAAAAATTTCTTCAACCCTTTCCATATTTTGCAGATTGAAGCCCGGGAACTTAGATGCCAGATAAAAGCTTTCACGCGGATAGTCGGCAAGTACCTTGCCCATCACGATTTCGGACTGACCGTCGTGATAGCCCCAAGCGGTATCAAAATAGTTGATGCCCTTCTCCATCGCATACGCGACCATTTCGCGTACAGCATCAATATCTATATTCTTTTGGTCATTCTCGCAAACAGGCAATCTCATACATCCCATACCAAGGGCGGAAAGCTGCTTGCCTTGAAATTCCTTATAAATCATACAAATTTCCTTTCTGAGCTGTAAAACAATAATATCTATTGTTATCAGTATATCACATTTTATGTAAAAAGTCAACTCAGCAGAGATAAATTGGCAGGTATGCAAACCAAAGAAACAAGAAAGAATATTCCCAATATAATGGGGGTGAGAAAATGAATTCAATTTGGAGCAAATCTGCGGCGCGCGTGCCATTTGATGCGCTTAGCGGAGTGAAAAGCACTGATGTTTTGATTATTGGCGGTGGTATTGCAGGAATTTTGTGCGCCTACCAGCTCAAGCGCGCAGGTGTAGATTGCATACTTGTAGAAGCCGACGAAATTTGTGGCGGCATTACAAAAGACACAACTGCAAAAATAACACTTAGTCACGGCTTGATGTATGACAAAATGCTACGTCGTTTTGGGGAGGAAAAGACAAGGCTTTATGTCGAGGCACAATACAAAGCTATCGAAGAATACACAAAGCTTTGCAAGGACATAGACTGCGATTTTGAGATGAAGGATTCCTACGTCTACTCCTTAAACAACCGCAAAAAGATCGAAAAAGAAGTAGATGCTCTCAATATCCTCGGCATACGGGCTTCATTTTCAGAAGCACGTGCGCTTCCTTTCTCTGTCGCGGGGGCAGTACGGGTAAAAGGTCAGGCGCAGTTTCATCCTTTGAAATTTTTATATGAAATTGCCAAAGACTTGCCTATTTACGAGCACACCAAAGTGATAAATCTGATTCCGCACAAGGCGGTGACCAACCACGGCGTGATAACCTTTCTAAAACTCATCGTGGCAACACATTTCCCTATTTACAACAAGCACGGTGCTTATTTCCTCAAGCTTTATCAGCATCGCTCCTACGTTTTAGCCCTTGAGGGGGCTCCCCCAATTGACGGAATGTACGTTGATGAATGTGACACGGGACTTTCTTTTCGCAATTATAAAAATCTGTTACTCTTGGGCGGTGGCGGACACCGCACGGGCAAAAAGGGCGGATGCTGGCAAGAGCTTGAAGAATTCGCCAAGAAGCACTATCCCAATGCCAAAATCACCGCCAAATGGGCAACACAGGATTGTATGACATTGGATGATATCCCTTATATTGGACAATATTCAAAGAACACTCCCGACACCTTTGTGGCAACGGG